>DASUEW010000284.1:0-5264 GCA_036274875.1 Ilumatobacteraceae bacterium | reverse complement strand
TCGACGGCGGCGAGGCGGACGTGTACCCAGTGGTAGCGCATGTCCGACTGCCGCGGCATCTGGAACTTGTCGGGTTCGGAGGCGACGAGCAACTCCCGCTCCTCCTTCGGGAACGCGAAGCCCATCACCGTCTCGTCGCGTGAGAACGCCAGGTACACGATGCGTCCGACCCGGAACTTCACCCGGTCGTGCACGAGCGCCTCGTACGAGCGTGGCAGGCTCAGCGCGAGCGGGCGGATCTGATCGATCGTCACCATGTCACCCGCAATGCTGTCAGTCGTGTGCTTCGCCGTCATCGTGACGAATGGCACCGCACGTCAGATCGGTCGCAGGCGGACGTTCCAGTGACGGATCACCCTCGTCTCGCGCTCCCAGCCGAGTACCGCCATCGCCGCGGTGTCGAGTGTGAGGTGATGGCCCCGGCCGGGCGGCAGCCCGATCCACCGCACGGCGAGAATCCGCAGGAAGTGGGCGTGGGCCACGAGTGCGACGTCGCCATCGGCGCGACACGCTCGCTCGATCACCCGGTCGGCCCGGACTCCGACCTCGTCGAGCGACTCACCGCCCACGACGTCGTGGGTCCACACGGACCATCCCGGGATCGCCGACCGGATCTCCTCGGTCGCGAGACCCTCGTAGATGCCGTAGTCCCACTCGAGCAGGTCATCGTCACGGACCGGATCGAGCCCGGCGAGGCGCGCCGTGTCCCACGCGCGCGACAGCGGGCTCGAGAGCACGAGCGCGAACTCCCAACCTCGGAGGAGGTCGGCCACGGCGGCCGCCGACGCCCTGCCGTCGGCGTCGAGCGGGATGTCGGAACGGCCGGTGTGTCGCCGGTTTGCGCTCCAAGCGGTCTCACCGTGACGGATGAGGACGATCCGATGGTGCGCGCGCACGCGCGTCACCGTACGTGACTGTCGATGGTCGGGTCAGCGTGTCGCGCCCGGATCGACGCCGACGACGATCAATGCACGCGTGCCGGCGATCTCGGCGTCCTCGCTCGCCGTCATGATCAACCCGCTGGCTTCGGCAACTCCGTTCGTGACACCGTCTTGGGCGTTCGTCGTGTCGGGAAGGCCATATGCCGCGTATGGCCCCTGCGCCATGATCTCGTCGTTCAACTCGTCCTCGAACAGGTACTGCGTCGTGAGCACCGTGTCGTCGTCGATGTGCACCTTCGAATGGATGTGGATCGCCCGACCCCGGTACCAGCCCGGGTAACTGGTCAGGAACTCGACGATGCCGTCGGCGTTGGCGGTCTGGTACCCGCGGTAGAACGTGGTGCCGGCCCCGGCGTCGTCGTCGGTGGCGCCGTCCTGGTACGAGGAGTAGTCGCCGTCGACGTCGCAATGCCAGATCTCGACCCTGGCACCCGCGATCGGCGAGCACGACTCGTCGACCACCTGGATCCCCACGCGCAGGGGATGACCGGTCATACCCTCGGTGATGTCACGCCGCTCGAGCAACTCGATCGACGGGAACGGGCCCTCTGTCAACTCGGGGAACACCAGGCAGGTTCCGAGCGCGGCGAAGTCCGCAGCCGTGAACACCGTCGCCGCTGGTGTGCCACCGGTCGGGCTCGACGCGTCGGTCGTCGTCGCCGTGTCGGACGTGTCGGACGCGGCCGTCGTCGATGTAGTCGACGTGTTCGGATCGATCGTCGTCGCAACTGCTGCCGTCTCGGTCGTCGTGTCGACCGGCGACGGTGTGGATGTCGGGTCGGCTCGGTTCGAGTCGCCCGTGATGCCGGCCGTCGGCGTGCTCGCCGACTCCGATCCGCCGTTGCATGCTGCGAGCACGACTCCGGCACCCAGGGCCGAGGCGCCCACACCGAGCAGCTGGCGTCGTGTGATGTTCTCGATCATGTCGCGCACCGTACCGAGACGATGTGGATGAGGCGGTGGGAACCGGGTGAGAGTTGCACGAGAGCCGTGGGTCCGGGCGGTGGTCACTGTCCACCGTGGCGAGATGGCAAGGTGGGGGCATGGCGGACTCGCTCGTCGTGCGCGGCGTGTCCCAGCGATTCGGAGATCGGGTGGTGCTCCACGACGTCGACCTCGACGTCCCACCTGGCAAGGTGATCGGCCTGCTCGGCCCGAACGGAGCCGGCAAGACGACCTTGATGCGGATCATCTTCGGCGTGCTCGATCCCGACGACGGCACGATCGAGTGGAAGGGCCGCCGTGCCGCCACCGACGACCGGCGCTCGTGGGGATACATGCCCCAAGAGCGTGGGCTGTACCGCGACATGCGCGTCGCCGACCACCTCGTATGGATCGCCCGCCTGCACGGTCTCGACCCTCCGGTTGCACGCGCGCACGCGCTCGACCTGCTCGGTCGGCTCGGCCTCGAGGACCGCGCCCGCGACACGATCCGCGATCTCTCAGGCGGGATGGCCCAGCGCGTGCAGCTCGCCGCGGCGATGGTGCACGGACCGGACCTGATCGTGCTCGACGAGCCGTTCGCCGGGCTCGACCCCGGAGCGGTGGAGTTCCTGTCACAGGTCGTGCTCGACCACGTCGCCGAGGGGCGCAACGTGCTCTTCTCCAGCCACCAGCTCGACCTCGTCGAGGATCTCTGCGAGACGATCACGTTGATCGATCGGGGAGTGGTCGTTCTGCACGGCGATGTCCGCACGCTGAAGCGCGAGAGCTCCGATCGCTACCTCCGCGTCGATGTCGCCGTCGAGCCGGCATGGCTCGGCGAGGCGCCGGCCGAGATCGAACGAGTCGACACGCACGGCACCCGGATCAAGCTCGATCACCTCGCCGACGCCGCCGCGATCCTCGACCTCATCCGGTCACACGGGCCGGTATACGACTTCGGAGTCGATGCACCTTCGCTGTCGGAGCTCTTCTTGGCGGCCGCACCGACTCGGCGACCCGACGACGACGCCGACGATCAGGTGACCACCCGATGAGCCGCGTCGAGGCCACCCGCCTGGTGATCGCGCGTGAGCTCCGCGAGTCGCTGCGGCGCAAGGCGATCTGGATCGTGGCCGCGATCCTTGCGCTCGGTTCCACCGCCGCCGTCGTGCTCCCCGAGATCCTCGGTGGTGACTCCGATTCGCGGACGATCGGAGTGGTCGGTGCGGCGACGGATGACTTCGGTGACACGCTCCGGCAGGTCGCGTCCGGAGTCGAGATCGAGATCGAGCTGGTCGCTCTCGACGATCGCGACGTGGCGAGGACGGCCGTTCGCGACGGCGACGTCGACGCGGTGGTCGTGCTCGACGCCGATCCGGTGGGCATCGTGATGCCCACCGACGACGATTCACAACTCGAGGCGCTCCTCCGTCAGGCCATCGGCATCACATCCGTGGTCGACGCGTTGCGCGACGCTGGGCTCACTCGGTCGGAGATCGACACCGCGTTCGCCACCGCCGACCCGTCGATCGAAGTGCTCGACACCGAACGCGGCGGACGCCGTGCCACCGCGTTCGCGATCGCAATCGTTCTCTACGTGATGTTGCTGCTGCTCACGTCTCAGGTCGCGAGTGGCGTGGCGATCGAGAAGACGAACAGCGTGAGCGAGGTGCTGCTCGCGATCGTGCGGCCCCACGCGCTGTTGTTCGGCAAGGTCATCGGCGTCGGACTGATCGGGGTGTTCACGCTCACATGTGGTGCGCTGCCGGTCCTCGTGAAGCTCGCCGCGGGTGGGAGCCTGCCGCCCGGCATCGCCGGCACGCTCGCCGGTGGAGCGGCGTTCTTCATGATCGGGGTCGCGCTGTACCTCACCACCGGCGGTGCCCTCGGCGCGCTCGTCGGACGTCAGGAGGAGGCGGCAGCCGCGGTTGCGCCGTTGTCGGTGATGCTGATCGCGTTCTACATCGTCGGGCAGGGCGCCGCCGAGACGACGCTGGGCGCGATCCTCGCCTACGTGCCGTTCGCCGCGCCGATGGTCATGCCGGCGCGGATCGCACTCGGCGAGTCATCGCCGTTCGAGATCGCGGCGTCGCTGTCGATCGGCGTCGCCACCGTCCTGCTGGTCGGGCGCGTGTCAGCCGTGGTGTACCGGCGTGCGATCGTCCGGACCGGCCGCCGTCTCAAGCTGCGCGACGCGCTGCGCCCGGTGCCGCGCTGACCCGCCTTCTGGGCGACCCCGATGGATCTTGACCAGGCCTCCGGTTCCAGGCGGTTGCGCCCCGCCGCTCAGGCGTTGCGTGAGTCGTGGATGCGCGTCGGCGCGACCGTGACGAGCCCGAGGTCGTGCTCGGCGACCAACTCGGATTGGACGTCGACGATCACGTGGGCGGCGGCATACGTGAACACGCACACATCGCCCGCTCCGTCGGCTTCGACGAACGCCACGTTGGCCACCGTGCCGTCGCGGCCGTAGTTGATCGTCGAGGTCGCCGGCTCGACGTTCGCCGTCAGCGTCGAGCAGGGCCCGATCGTCGCGTAGCCAGGGTCGTTCGTTCCCGTGAGCGTGACGTTCACAACGGCACCCGCGCCGGCGACGCCGAGTGGGATGCGCACGACGCCCTTCGCCGGCACCCGATTGCCCGTGCGGGTGTCGATCACCCGCCTGGGGGCCGTCAACCTCCAGCCGTATCCGACCGTACGGTCGAGGGTGCCGATGCGGTCGACGATCACATGAGCGTCGCTGTAGCTGTAGACGCACATCTTCCCGGTCGCGTCGCCGCTGATCACCGACAGGTTCGCCGACGCTGCGACCGCCTGGTAGTTCACGTTCGAGAACTGCGCTCCGGCCGAGACCGACTCGCATGCGCCGGCCGACACGTAGCCGGCCGCAGCGGCGTCGACAACGGTCAGGTTGGCGACCGCGGTCGGGGAGTCGCCGAGATCGACGGCCAGCAGGCGATCGGCTGGGAGGCGGCCCGTCACGCACTCCCCGGTCGGTGAGCAGGCCCCGGTGTTGCGGGTGTCGTCGAGCCGGGTCGGCGGCGATGGCGTGAACCACGACACCGATGGCACCGACGTCGTGGGCGGCACGGACGTCGTGGGCGGCACCGAGGTCGTGGGCGGCACCGACGTCGTGGGCGGCACCGAGGTCGTAGGCGGCACCGGTTCGTCGACGACCTCGCTGAGGTAGCCGACCACGTCGACGATGCTGTGCACCGGCGTCGATCGGTAGATGCAGATACGTCCGTCGACGATCGGCACGATCGCCAGGTTGGCGGCGTCCCGTCCGACGGCGTAGTTGGTGTTCGACGTCGCCCGATCGCCGTCGGGTCGCGCCTTGCAGTCCTCGGCGGTCAGGTAGCCGCCGACGGTGGCGTTCGTCGCGGTGAGGTTGACGAC
>DASUEW010000283.1:0-2412 GCA_036274875.1 Ilumatobacteraceae bacterium | reverse complement strand
CCACCGGTGCCGCGCGGTCGGGTGTTCGAGATAGCCGAGCGCACCGACCCGCACGGCGTGGTCGCCGCGGTCCCCGGTGTGGAGCAGCTCCATGCTGTCACGGAGGCATTGCGCGCCGCCGACGTCGAGGCGGTCGGGGTGTGCCTGATCAACTCGTACGCCAACCCGGCCAACGAGCGCCTGGTCGCCGAGCACCTGCGCCGCGAGCTCGGTTTGCCGGTGTGCATCTCGGCGGAGATCTCGCCGCAGATCCGCGAGTACCCGCGCATGATCACCACCGCATGCAACGCGGCGACGATGCCCGTGATCGGCCCGTATCTCGACGAGCTGCAGAAGTGGTTGGCGAGCGAGGGCTTCGGCGGCTCGGTGCTGATGATGCTGTCGAACGGTGGCGTCGTGTCCGCCGACGACGCGGCCCGCGCTCCGATCCGTCTGGTCGAATCGGGACCGGCCGCCGGCGCCCTGGCCGGCAGTTGGTTCGCCCACCGCATGGGCGAAGATCGGTTGCTGTGCTTCGACATGGGCGGCACGACGGCCAAGGCATGCCTGATCGTCGACGGCGAACCGCAACTCTCCAACACGTTCGAGGTGGCCCGCATCTACCGATTCAAGAAGGGATCGGGGTTCCCGGTCTCGGCGCCGTCGGTCGACCTGGTCGAGATCGGTGCCGGCGGCGGCAGTCTGGCCCATGTCGACGAGCTCGGTCTGCTGAAGGTCGGTCCCGAGTCGGCCGGTGCCGATCCCGGCCCGGCGTGTTACGCCCGGGGCGGGACCGAGCCGGCGGTCACCGACGCCGACCTGGCGCTCGGACTGCTCGACGCGTCGTACTTCCTCGGTGGCGACATGGCGCTCGACCCCGCTGCATGTGCGACGTCGCTGCGCGCGGTGGCCGACCAGATGAGTTTGTCGGCGCACGACACCGCGGTGGGCATCCACGAGGTGGTCAACCAGAACATGGCCGCCGCGTCGCGGATGCACGCGGTCGAGCAGGGTGTCGACCTCCGCGGTGTCACGGTGCTGGCGTTCGGCGGCGCCGGTCCGGTGCATGCATGCGGCGTGGCCGAGCTGCTCGAATCGCCTCGGGTCGTGTTCCCCGTCAACGCGAGTGTGCTGTCGGCGTTCGGCACGCTCGTCACTCCGGTGCGCATCGACCTGGCCCGCAGCATGGTGCGCCCGCTCGAGTCTGTCGATGCCGACGAGCGCGATGCGCTGCTCACCGAGTTGCGCGCCGAAGGCCGCCGCGTGCTGGTGGCCGCCGGCGTGGTCCCTGATGCCATCCGCTACCGCTACGGCGTGGACGCCCGCTACCTGGGTCAGGGCAACGAGATCACCGTCTGGGTCGGCGAAGGCGACGAATGGCCGGTGAGCTACACCGACGTCGTCGAGCTGTTCGAGGCCGATTACCGGCGGATCTACGGCCTGACGATTCCCGACGTCGGTGTCGAGGCGGTCACGTGGCGGCTGTCGGCGTCGGCCGACGCGCCACCGGTCGAGCCACTCCCCGACGTTGCGCCCGGTCATGGAGATGTGTTCAGCACCCGGCCCGTCCGGTTCTCGCGCGGTGTCGATCCCGTCGACACCCCGGTGTACCGGCGTCACAACCTCGGACTCGGCCAGCAGATCGTCGGACCCGCGATCGTCGAGGAACGCGAGACCACTGCCGTCATCCTCGCCGGTTGGGTGGCCACCGTCGCCGCCGACGGTTCGCTCGTGGCCGAACGCCGCGAGCCGACGCACGAGGACGGATCAGCACCATGACGGGCGCAACGACGAGCACGACGCCTGGCACGTTCGACGCGATCGAGCTCGAGGTGCTGTGGCAGAGCCTCATCGCCACAGTGAACGAGCAGGCCCGCGCTCTGCAGCGCGCGGCGTTCTCGCCCATCGTCCGCGAGGCCGGCGATCTGGCCAACGCCGTGTTCGATCGCCGCGGCCGGATGGTGGCCCAGGCCGTCACGGGTACGCCCGGGCACATCAACTCCCTCGCTCGCGCCGCGTCGGCGATGCTCGACGAGTATCCGACCGACTCGTTGGTCGAGGGAGATGTACTGATCACCAACGATCCATACAAGACGGCTGGTCAGTTGCTCGACGTGACGGTGTTGTATCCGGTGTTCCGCAACGGACGGCTGATCGCGTTCTTCGGCTCGACGATCCATCACACGGACGTGGGCGGCTACGGCATCGGCGCCGGAGCCCGCGACGTGTTCGAGGAGGGCATCTGGATCCCGATCTGCCGGCTGATGATCGCCGGCGAGCGCAACACCGACGCGTGGAAGTTCATCATGTCCAACGTCCGTCAGCCCGACCACATGGCGGGCGACCTGCACGCCCAGATGGCCAGTGGCGAGGTGGGCGCCCAACGCCTGCGCTCGTTGTGTGACCGGCACGGCCTCGACGACATCGAGCACC
>DASUEW010000282.1:0-10118 GCA_036274875.1 Ilumatobacteraceae bacterium | reverse complement strand
GTACACCACGGGTCTGTGGATCGCCCTGATGTTCTCGTCGGGCCTGCTCATCTGGAACACGATCCGCACCGCGATGTTCGCGAGACGCCGCGAGATCGAGGTGATGAAGCTCGTCGGCGCGACCGACTGGTTCATCCGCATCCCGTTCATGCTCGAGGGGCTCATCCAGGGAGTGATCGGCGGCTTCGTCGCCTGCGCCGGCCTGTGGTTCGTCAACAATCGCTGGACGGCCGGTGTCGCCGCGTTCCCCGACGACTCGGGCTTCGAGGCGATGGTGGTTGCCGGCAACCAGCTCACCGTCGTGATGCTCATCATCCTCGGCATCGGCGCCGTCGTGGGGATGATCGGCTCGGGCATCGCGGCGTCTCGGTTCTTGGACGTCTAGAACCGATCGATACGGTCGCCGGTCGTGGCAGACCACGAGTTCACCCAGATCCTGTACGACGTCAGCGACCGGATCGCGACGATCACGTTGCACCGTCCCGAGAAGTTGAACGCGTTCACGGCGACGATGATGCGCGAGATGATCGCCGCGTTCGATCTCATCGACGCCGACGATGGTGTGCGAGCGGTGATCGTGACCGGGTCCGGTCGCGCGTACTGCGCCGGGGCCGACCTGTCGGCCGGTGGCGAGACGTTCTCCAGGGGAGGCTCCGACGTCGGCACGCCGGTCGGGGTGCCACGCGACGGCGGCGGCTTGACGACGCTGCGGATCTTCGAGTGCACGAAGCCGGTGATCGGCGCCATCAACGGGGCGGCCGTCGGTGTCGGCGTGACGATGACGTTGCCGATGGACATCCGCCTGGCGAGCACCGCCGCCCGGTTCGGGTTCGTGTTCGCCAGGCGCGGGATCGTGCCCGAGGCCGCCTCGAGCTACTTCCTGCCGCGGATCGTCGGGATCAGCCGCGCGGCCGAGTGGTGTTACACGGGCCGCATCTTCGACGCGACCGAGGCGCTCGACGGCGGTCTCGTGCGCAGCGTGCACGAACCCGACGATCTGGTGCCGGCGGCCAGGGCGTTGGCGGCCGAGATCGCCGACAACGCGGCGCCGGTCTCGGTCGCGTTGACCCGGCAAATGCTGTGGCGGATGCTGGGCGCCGACCATCCGATGGAGGCCCACCGTGCCGACAGCCGGGCGATCCTGTTGCGGGGGGCGAGCGCCGATGCCCGCGAGGGGGTGACGAGCTTCCTCGAGAAGCGGACCGCGGAGTTCACCGATCGGGTGAGTGACGGGATCCCCGACGTGTTCCCGGGATGGGAAGAGCCCGTGTTCGAATGAGCTGGATCATCGCGTCGCCCAGTGCGGCCCAGTCCTCACGGCGCGTGATGAAGCCGACTGGAACCGTCGAATTCATTACGATACGATGACTATCAGCTGAGAGGCTGCGGACCGCGGGGACACCCCTCAAACACCGCCACACCCACGCAACCAAGCAACCACACAGCGGGCGAGAGAGGAGCCAACGATGGCTCAGTACACCTCCGACCATGAGCCGCGTCCCCGTCACAGCGCGACCGAGGACATGGCACGAAGTGCATCGAATGACCCTGGTGAATCGAATTGGACGGACAGTCGTGTCGACGACGCGTACCGTGGCCACCGCGTGGTCGACGACCATCACCGTCCGATCGGCAAGGTCACCGACGTCATCTACGACGACGCGGGGATACCGAAGTGGGCCGTCGTGAGCCCTGGCGTGTTCCGCGCTGAGCACTTCCTGCCCCTCGACAACACCTACCTCTCGCTCGAAGGCAACCTGGTGGTGCCGTTCGACCGGCGCACGGTGTCTCGCTCACCCAAGGCCGAACGCGACCACGTGCTGTCGCCGATCACCGAACGCGCGCTCGAGCAGTACTACCAACTCGCCGCCTGACGCGGGAGAAGGCCCGTCCGGTCGCCAGGGCCGGTCCGAGCCCGTTCGGCATATGTGTGTCGAACGGCACGGTCCCGTCAGGAATTCCTCAAGTATCACGGCGTTGCTCCCGATGTCTGAAATGTCGAGGGAGCGTGTGATGACCACCGTGTTCATGGAGCAACTGGAGACCGGCGATGTGATCGAACTCGGTCGCGACGGTGACTGCGTGACCGCGTTGGTGCTGCTCGCCGCCGAGGAAGCCGTGATCCTCGACCTCTGCGACGGTTCGACTCCGTTCGTCGTCAAGCGCGACGAGCTCATCGACTATCGCAAGTTCGAGCCGTCGCTGTGACCGGCTGAACCCAGCACTCCTCTCCCTCAAATAGAGTCTGCGCCGTGGACTCAGCGGCGCCCAGCTTGTTCGCACGGGCGGGCGGGATGCCGTTCTTCGAACGTCTCGTCGACGAGTTCTACCTTGGCGTCGCGACCGACGACGTGTTGTTGCCGCTGTACCCGGAGGCCCCCGACCTCACCGGCGCGCGGCGCCGCCTCACGCTGTTCCTCGCCCAGTACTGGGGCGGTCCGCACACCTACGACGACGAGCGCGGACATCCGATGCTGCGGATGCGGCACATGCCGTTCAGGATCGGCCCGTCGGAGCGCGATCACTGGCTGGCCAACATGTCCGCCGCCGTCGCCTCCGTGTGCGCCGACCACGTCGACCCCGACGTCGCCGACGAGCTGATGGCCTACTTCGTCAAGACCGCCGAACACATGCGCAACGACACGGGGTTGCCGATCACTTCGGCCACGTACGTCGAGCGGTAGTCGCGCACGTCATGGCCGCGATCCAGGTACGACGGCTGCGCAAGACGTACGGGTCGATCGTCGCCGTCGACGACCTGTCGTTCGATGTGCAGGCGGGCGAGGTGTACGCGCTCCTCGGACACAACGGCGCTGGGAAATCGACCACGGTCGAGATCCTCGAGGGATACCGAGACCGCGACGGAGGTGAGGTGTCAGTGCTCGGAACCGACCCTCGGCATGGAGGCCGGGAGCTCCGGGATCGGATCGGGATCGTCCTGCAGTCGTCGGGCATCGAACAGGAGCTGTACGTGGCGGAGGCAGTGGCGCTGTACGCGTCGTGCTACCGACGTCGCCGCGACGTCGATGACGTGCTCGAGCTCGTCGGCCTCGCCGAGCAGGCGGGGCAGCGGATCAGTACGCTGTCAGGCGGTCAGCGGCGGCGGATCGATCTCGCCTTCGGCATCATCGGCCGGCCCGAGTTGCTGTTCCTCGACGAACCGACGACGGGCTTCGATCCGGCCGCCCGTCGCCGGTCGTGGGAGCTGATCGGTGACCTGTGCGGCGAGGGGACGACGGTCTTGCTCACCACCCACTACCTCGACGAGGCCGAGCACCTCGCGGATCGCGTCGGTGTGCTGAAGGCGGGACAGTTGATCGCCGAGGGTGCGCCGTCCGAACTGATCCGTGCCGAGACCGAGACGAGGGTGTCGTTCGACGTCCCTGACGGGATGGCCGTCCCCGAGCTGAGTGAGGTCCTGCCCCCTTCCCACTCGATCGTCGGAGCGCGGGTCGAGTTCTCGACGAAGACGCCGACCGCCGCGGTCGCGGCCCTCACCGGTTGGGCCGTGGCGCGCGGGCTCGAGCTGGCAGAACTGACGGTTACGCGACCGACGTTGGAGGACGTGTTCTTGGGACTTGTCGCCGAAGACACCTCATCGGGTCCTGGGGCCGACGGGGGGGCGCGATGAACGAGTGGCCGAGCACCGTCGGCCTCGTCGTGCGCCAGATCAGGTATCAGCTGCTGCTGTTCTGGCGCGTACCCGTCGCCTTGTTCTTCACGCTGCTGCTTCCGCTCATCATGCTCGTGCTCTTCAACGCCTTGTTCGGTGACGGTGACGTCACGATCGACGGCAACACGTGGCCGATCCGCCAGTTCTACACCGGTGGCCTCGCGGCGTTCACCGCCGTGTCGGCGACGTACACCAACCTCGCGAACATGTTGCCGATCCGGCGCGAGGAAGGCGTGCTCAAACGGTGGCGGGGCACCCCGCTGCCGCCGTGGATCTACCTCGCGGGGGTCATCGGCGCGGCGGTCGTGATCGCCGCGTTCGGAGTGCTGATCATGCTCGGGCTCGGCGTCGTCGCCTACGACCTCGAGGTCGAAGCCGCCAAGGTTCCGGCCGCGGCCGTCACGTTCGTCGTCGGCGTGGCGGCATTCGCCGCGCTCGGGATGGCGGTCGCCGGGCTCGTCCCGTCGGCCAGCTCGGCGTCGGCGGTCGCCAATGCCACGATCCTGCCGTTGGCGTTCGTGTCGAACGTCTTCATTCCGATCGAGGATCCGCCCGCATGGTTGGCGACGATCGGCGACATCTTCCCCCTCAAACCGTTCGCGTCGAGCTTCCAGGACGCGTTCAACCCATTCGTCGACGCGCCTGCGTTCGACTGGGGCGCCCTCGCCGTGATCGCAGCCTGGGGCATCGCCGGCCTCGTCGCGGCGTTGACAACGTTCCGGTGGGAACCGATACCGGGCGGCCCCACGCGCCGCCGCGGGGCTCCGTCGGCGGCCGTCGACGCTCCGCAGTAGGCGCCCTCCCGTCTCCGTCGCCCGATCGTCAGTACGTTCGACGTTCAGTAGTAGTAGGGGAACGGCGTCCAGTTCGGCGTCCGCTTCTCCAAGAACGCGTCGCGTCCCTCTGCCGCCTCGTCGGTCATGTAGGCGAGGCGCGTCGCCTCGCCGGCGAACAGCTGCTGTCCGACGAGGCCGTCGTCGATCAGGTTGAACGAGTACTTGAGCATCCGCTGCGCGGTCGGGCTCTTGGCGTTGATCTCGCGCGCCCACTGCAACGCGGTCGCCTCCAGGTCGGCGTGCGGCACCACGGCGTTCACCATCCCCATCCGGTGCGCGTCGTCGGCCGTGTACTCGCGGGCCAGGAAGAAGATCTCTCTCGCGAACTTCTGTCCCACCTGACGGGCGAGGTAGGCCGAGCCGAACCCGCCGTCGAAGCTCGCGACGTCGGAATCGGTCTGCTTGAACCGAGCGTGCTCGCGGCTGGCGAGCGTCAGGTCGCACACGACGTGGAGGCTGTGCCCACCGCCGGCCGCCCATCCGGGCACGACACAGATCACGACCTTCGGCATGAACCGGATCAGGCGCTGGACCTCGAGGATGTGGAGCCGCCCTGCGCGGCCGGGGTCGATCGTGTCCGCCGTGTCACCGGCGGCGTACTGGTAGCCGTCCCTCCCACGGATGCGCTGGTCGCCGCCCGAGCAGAACGCCCAGCCGCCGTCCTTCGGTGACGGGCCGTTACCGGTCAGCACGACACACCCGACGTCGGTCGTCATCCGCGCGTGGTCGAGCGCCCGGAACAGCTCGTCGACGGTGTGCGGGCGGAACGCGTTGCGGGTCTCGGGGCGGTCGAACGCCACCCGCACGGCACCCGTGTCGACGGCGCGGTGGTACGTGATGTCGGTGAACTCGAACCCGGGGACGTCACGCCACGCGGCAGGGTCGAAGATCTCCGAGACACCGTTCGATCGGCGATTCGTCATGGCGACCATGATGGCCTTCGCCGCGAGCGGCGCGCGAACGTGCCGGCGGAGGGTCGGCACCGGCACGGCGCTACCGTGCAGCGAATGCCGGTCAGCATCTCAGGAGTCGTCGGTCTCCCCGAGATCGAAACCGGCACGGATCTGGCCAGCGAGATCATGGAGCACGCGGAGGTCGCCGACGGCGACATCGTCGTGGTGACCTCGAAGATCGTCTCGAAGGCCGAGGGTCGCACGGTCGAGCTCGACAGCGTCACGCCGTCGGATTACGCCGCTCAGTGGGCGGCGGTCTGGAACAAGGATCCGCGGATCGTCGAGATGGTGTTGCGCGAGGCGAAGCGCGTGGTTCGACAGAGCGGTCCGGTGCTCATCACCGAGACCCGCCACGGGTTCGTGTGCGCCAACTCCGGTGTCGACCAGTCGTCGAGCGGGGCGCCGGGGCGGGTCGTGTTGTTGCCGCTCGATCCCGATGGTTCGGCACGGGCGTTGCGGACCCGATTCGCCGAGCTCGGTGTCGACGTGGCCATCATCATCAGCGACACGTTCGGGAGGGCGTGGCGCGAGGGGCAGACCGACGTCGCGATCGGTATCGCCGGGCTGGCTCCGCTGACCAGCTACATCGGTCAGGTCGACCCCCACGGTCATGAGTTCAGGGTCCAGGAGCTGTGCATCGCCGACGAGCTGGCCGGCGCCGCCGAGCTGGTGAAGGGCAACACGACCCGGGTTCCGGTCGCGGTGATCCGCGGTGTGCAGTGGGAGCCCGATGACCTGGCCTCGATCCAGCCCGTCATCCGCGACCCAGTGCGCGACCTCTTCCGCTGACTACGTCGCCCTTTGTGAGCCGATTCGAGATCTGACCCGACTCGTCACGGCACTCGTAGGTGCGACCTCACCCGCTGGGTTCGAGAGCGTCCGCTCGAGCCGGCGACCAAACGTGCGGACCGCCGACGTGTCGTGAGCCGGCTCAATCAAACACGGCCGGTTCAAATTCAAAACGGGTCGGGTCGTCCGATGCCCGTGACCACGGTCTGCCATGCCAGGTCGGTCTGCGCCGGCGACAGACCGCTGGGCGACAGGGTGTCGAACCAGTCGTCGATGTGGTGACCGGACACCGCGATGCTTCCGTGGGCGATGTCGACGACAACCGGATCCGTGTCGTCGGCGCGACCCCAGTGAATCGTGACGTGGCCGGTCGACTCCATCGCGCACCGACGCAGCACGTCGTCGAGGTCGCCGCGAGCGATCGCACCCTTGGCGAACGTCTGCGCTGACGGCGGTTCGCTCGACGGCGTTGGCATCGTCGACAGCGATGTCGTGATCGCGAAGATCCCCGCCGGTCCGATGAGCACGTGGTCGATCCCTCCGAGCGAGTCGTGGGCGATCTCGTACACGATCCGCCACGGTGGACTGGGGAGCCGGTGCAGCGCGGCCGCCGTGAGACGTGCACCGGACGGCACGCTGGCGTCAGCGTCAGGCTTGATGCTGTTCAGGTAACGCCTGAAAGCGACGAACACGGCCACGACGACGACCACGACCGCAACGATCGGAACGATGATGCGGGGTCCGATCACGACATCGATCTTCTCACCGCCGACCCCGCGACCAGTGGACCGTGCTCGTGCGAGGATGGCCCGATGAGCACACCACCGCCGCGACTATCTGTCCGTCGTGAGGCCGATGACCCACGTCTCACCGAGTTGTTCGCCCGCGGGATGCGGCGGCCCGATGGCGAGGTGCTCAACATCTTCGCCACGCTCGCCCACCATCCCGATCTGCTCCGCCGGTGGTTGGTGTTCGCCACCCACGTGCTGTCGAAGAGCACCTTGCCGGCGCGGGAGCGCGAGCTGCTGATCCTACGTACGGGTTGGAACTGCAAGAGCCGGTACGAGTGGGGCCAGCACGTGCTCATCGCACGTGAGTGCGGATTGTCCGATGCGGAGATCGAACGAGTCAAGGAGGGACCGGGCGCCGCTGGCTGGGCGGCGGGTGACAGGTCGCTGCTGGTCGCCGCCGACGAGTTGCACGCGACGTCGTCGATGTCGGACCCGACGTGGGAGGCGTTGTCGGGTGCGTACACCTCGGAGCAGCTGCTCGACATCATCGCCACGGTCGGCAACTACCACCTCGTCGCGATGTTCCTCAACACGACAAGGGTCGCGCTCGACCCCGGCGTGCCGGAGGTTGACTTCACGTCTTCTTGATCCGGGCGGGAAGCCTGGTTGTGGTGAGCGGTACGGCCACGGCAGGCTCGTGATATGGGACTGAACCCATGGCGCCGGCGCAGGCGTTCCGGCGCCGAGTGGACGATGCCGGACGGTTGGCAGGATCTGCTGTTCTCGCGGTTCGCCCAATGGCGCGAGCTCGACGGCGCGGAGCGTGCTCGACTGCACGATCTCGCCGTCCGGTTCGTGCGCGAGACGCGCTGGGAGGCGGCGCGGGGTGGATCCCTCAACGATGAGATGCGGGTTCTCATCGCGGCCCAGGCGTGCCTGCTGCTGCTCGGCCTCGACCGCGACGCGTTCGCAGGCATCACCTCGGTGATCGTCCACCAGCGCCCGGTCGTGCTGCGTGGCGATCGCCCGCACGATGTCGCCGGCGTGAGGGTGGCGGGGCCGCAGACACTCCTCGGCCAGGCCAACTATCGAGGTCCGGTGCTGCTGTCGTGGCCGGCGGTGACCAGCGGTGCCCGCTTCCCGCAACGAGGTCACAACGTCGTGTTCCACGAGTTCGCGCACCAACTCGACATGCTCGACGGCACGGTCGACGGGACACCGCCACTCGACGACCCCGAGGCGTTGCAGCGCTGGATCGCGGTGTGCACCGCCGCGTACAGCGCGGTTCGTGCAGGAAGCGGTTCGCCGGTGCTCCGGGACTATGCCGGAGTGAACCCCGGCGAGTTCTTCGCGGTCGCGACCGAGGTGTTCTTCTGCCGCCCGCTCGAGCTTCGTACGCACGAACGGGCGCTGTACGACGAGCTGGCCGGTTTCTACGGCCAGGATCCCGCCGCCCGCGCCGAGCGTGCAGCGCCCGACACGCGCGCCGGGTCCGACGGCTAGGGCATCGTCGCAGTGGTCTTCACACCACCACCGTCACGATCGGTGGAGGGGGCGCACTTGGTGACGACGTCGCCGCGACGGACCACGCCCGGCACGACGACCCTGGCGTTGAGGCCGCGCAAGCGGAGTTTGCTCCCGGCCTCCGAGTTGACCCATCGGAACGCGTCGATGCCGAATCGCTGGGTGAACTTCGCGCAGCCGGTGTGTGGTTGGTCGGTGACCTCGATCGTCGCCGTGCCGAGCGCCAGCCGGGTGCCGGCGGGGAGGTTCTCCTCGGACAGGTCGAGGTCGAGGTACAGCTGATCACCGGCGAGCGCTCGGCGATCGGGGTCTTGGGCGAGCAGTGTGACGACGCGCGAGTTCATCACGTTGAGCTGCATGTCGGGATGAGACGACCCGTCCTCGGTGCGCTTGCTGCCGCGGATGTTCCATGTGTCGCCGACGACGCCGTAGGCGGGGTCGAGCTCGGCCTCGGCGAGGATCTCTCGCTCACCGACGGCCGGGCGCCGCACGAGGAGTTCGACGGTGCCGGTGTCCGTGGGTGACTGGCAGATGAGGTGGAGCGCCGCCTCGAGCTCAGCGGTCGTCAGGTGCTGCATGCGCTCAGTCTTGTCGACTCAGTCAGCGATCGCGCAGCCGATTCCGTCCTCGGCCGCGGCCCACCCGGGGTGGACCGGCTGGAGGAACGGGTGCACGGCGAACCGGCGGGCCACGTCGAGATAGCTCGTGTACAGACCGGCCCCCTCGGCTGCGATCGCGTCGGCACCGAGCCGCTCGTGCTCGGCGGGCAGCTGATACCACGGCAGGCCGGGTCGCGCGTGGTGCGACAGGTGAAGGTTGTTGTTGAGGTACAGCAACGACATCACGGGACCGGCGCGCACGACCGCCGACTGGCTGCCACCGTCGACGAAGCGATGCTCCGCGAACGACCGAATCAGCGAGATCGACCAGCCGAACCACACCGCGCCGAGCAGGTACACCCACACCTCGAGTCCGCTGGCGATCACCACCGCAAGCACCGCTGCGACACCGGCGAGGTGGGAGATCACGCGAGGCAAGTTCTCGACCGGGCGTGTTCGCAGCGCCGACGAAGCGGCCACGATCATCCGCATCGTGAGGACGGGCGGACCGACCAGCGTGCGGCCCGGCAACGTGCTCAACACCCTCAGCACGGCGCGGCGGGCGCGCCCGCACGACTCCCACTCGGCAGCCGAGACGTAGAAGCTCTCGGGGTCCAACGTCGGATCCGTCAGGTACTCGTCGCGATGGTGAGCGAGGTGGCTCGAGCGGTACCAGGAGAACGGGACGACCAGACCGAGCGGAATCGCCGCCATCGACGTGTTGATCAGGCGCCAGGGTGTCGGGTGCCCGTGGACGACCTCGTGTTGCAGGGAGTTGTACCACGCGGCCAGCACCGCGAGCACGGCGACGACGACCGCGGTGGGGAGATCGTCGTGCCAGCGAAGGATGGCCACGAACCCGGCCGCGATGGTGCACATCACGGCGACCGTCGGCCATTCGACCCGCTGGGGGAGCACGGTTCTACTTGTAACAAGGTGGGCCGGGTCGCGTGCGACGGATTTGAGCACTTCTGAGGTGTATACGCTTCATACGATGGATACACGCACCAACC
>DASUEW010000281.1:0-3949 GCA_036274875.1 Ilumatobacteraceae bacterium | reverse complement strand
TTCATCGTGTCCGTGGCGGTGGCTCGCTTCCTGGCGATCGAGCCGCAGCTCCCGAGCGAGATCGTCGGCAGGCAGTGGCCGGTCGAGGATCTCCGCGAGTCGTATCGCGAGCTCGAGCGACGTCATGGACGTTCTCTGCGCACGTACATCGGCGATGCCGTCGACCGCGTCAACTGACCATGACAGTTGTTCCGTGTTTGACGATCGCCCCGTGTTACACATCTTGATCGCAATGATCGGATTCTGATACGATTCTCGAATGAGCTCCGTGGACGCGCAGACCTCTCGGTCCGAGACGCCGGAAGGCGACCTCTCGGGTGCGACGGGGTATCTCGACGACGAGGCGTTGATCGAGCGACTCCTTCGGCACATCGAACGCGGTACGACCGATCTGGTGGCGGACGTGTGGCGAGAGCCGATCGGCAACTACCGGTCAGCCGCTCGCTTCGAGGCCGAGGTCGACCTGCTCCGACGGCGTCCGACGCCGTTCTGCCCGAGCGCCTTCGTCGAGGCGCCAGGGAGTTTCGTCGCACGAAGTGCCGTTGGAGTCCCACTCGTCGCGGTGCGCGACCGCGACGGAGTTGTGCGCGTGTTCAAGAACTCGTGCCGCCATCGCGGGACCCAGCTCGTCGAGGGCACTGGCTGCGCGCAGTCCCTGACATGCCCGTTCCACGGCTGGACGTACGCCCTCGACGGCCGCCTCCGCCGGGTCCCCGACGAACACGGCTTCCCCGGGCTCGACCGCGCCGCCAGCGGGCTGGTGGAGATCGGGGCGCACGAGCGCGACGGGCTCGTGTTCGCCGTGCTGGATGACCCGCGCGGGAGCACGTCGGATCACGTCCCGACGATGCTCGGAGCGCCTCCCTGCCGCGCCCTCGGGACGTCCGAGACGATCGTGGCGGCGAACTGGAAGATCCTCGTCGAAGGCTTCCTCGAGGGCTACCACCTCAGGGCGACGCACCGCGACACCTTCTTCCCGTACGGGTACGACAACATCAACGTCGTCGAGTTCGACGGCGCCCACGCGAGGATCACGTTCCCGTTCCGTCGCATCGAGCGGCTGCGTGACCTCCCGGCGTCGGAGCGACGCCTCGACGGCACGGTCACCCGGGTCCACCTGATGTTCCCGAACGTGATCGTCGCCGAGCTGTCGGCGCACATCACGATGGTCGTGCTGGAGCCGCTCACGGTGTCGACCACCAACTTCATCACCTATCAGGTCGGGCCGCTGCGACCCGCCGATGGCGCCGGCGGGGACCGTGCCGACGCGACTGCGAAAGACCTCGCGTTCGTCGAGCTCGGCGGGCGCGAGGACCGCGACATGGCGCTGCGCGTCCAGCGCGGTCTCGAGAGCGGAGCCAACTCCGACGTGACGTTCGGCCGCTTCGAAGGGGCGTTGGGTCACTTCCACCGTCACCTGCACGCCGCCCTCGATCACGCCGAGCTTCACCCGGCGACCTGACGCGGGCTGGGGGTCGCAGACGGCCTGTTCCTCACGGCTCGGCGGGTCGGGTACGTTGGGCTACCACGGGTTCTCCATCGGGGCGCAGGGGCGGCTGCCGATTTGCATAGGGGTTACACATGCTCGCCTCTCGTCGTTCCGGCCATGCCGTCCGACACCTCGCGCTGATCGCGATCGTCGTCGCCGCCGCGACGGTGGCCGGCACGGCCGTGACACCGGCCGTCGCCGATCACCAAGATCCGGCTGGATCTGTCACACTCGCCGGTTCGCTGCAGTCCGAGCTCGGTTGTCCCGACGATTGGTCGCCACCCTGCCCGGCCACGGCGATGCAGCTCGCCGACGGCGCGTGGTCGTTCACCGCCGACGTGCCCGCGGGGTCGTGGGAGTGGAAGGTCGCGCTCGACGGAACATGGGACCGCAGCTACCCGACGGCCAACGTGCTGCTCGTGCTGGAGGCCCCGGCGCGATTGACGTTCTCCTACGACGACACGTCGCATCGCGTCGCCGTCGGTCCGGCCGACCCGCCCGAAGGCGTGACCGAGGCCGACCGACAGCTGGCCGGCACGTCGCTGCGCGACGACCTCACTCGGGAGCGGTTCTACTTCGTGATGGCCGACCGCTTCGAGAACGGCGACCCGACGAACGACACCGGCGGCATCGCCGGCGACCGGTTGGCCAACGGCTTCGATCCGACCGACAAGGGCTTCTACCACGGCGGCGACATCGATGGGCTCACGTCACAGCTCGACTACATCCAGGGCCTCGGGACCACCGCGATCTGGTTGACGCCGGCATTCAAGAACCGGCCCGTTCAGGGAGTCGAACCCGACGTCAGTGCCGGCTACCACGGCTACTGGATCACCGACTTCACCCAGATCGATCCCCATCTCGGCACCAACGACGACCTGCGCACGCTCGTCGACGAGGCCCACGCCCGCGGCATCAAGGTCTTCTTCGACATCATCACCAACCACACCGCCGACGTGATCGGCTTCCAGGAGGGCACGTACACCTACATCGACAAGGCGACCGAGCCGTACCTCCGTAGCGACACAGTCCCGCCGGAGCCGTTCGACGACCGCGACTTCGCGGGGACCGGGACGTTCCCGCCCCTCGATCCTGCCGTGTCGTTCCCCTACACGCCGATCTACCGCACGGTCGAGGACGAGACGGTGAAGGTGCCGGCGTGGCTGAACGACCGGCGCTACTACCACAACCGCGGCGACACGACGTTTGCCGGTGAGTCGAGCGAGTACGGCGACTTCTTCGGCCTCGACGACCTGTTCACCGAGCATCCCGACGTCGTCGACGGGATGACCGAGATCTACCAGGCCTGGGTGGACTTCGGCATCGACGGGTTCCGGATCGATACCGTGAAGCACGTCAACGTCGAGTTCTGGCAGGCGTTCGCGGCGGGGATCGCGGCCCAGGCGGAAGCGGCGGGCAACGACGACTTCTTCGCGTTCGGCGAGGTGTTCGACGAGAACCCGGCGTTCATGTCGCGCTACACGACCGAGGCCGGCCTGCAGGCCACGATCGACTTCGGCTTCCAGGCCAAGGCCAGGGGGTTCGCCGAAGGCCGTCCGACGGTGGAGTTGCGCGACCTGTTCGCCAACGACGACTACTACACCGACACCGACTCGAACGCGTACTCGTTGCCGACGTTCCTCGGTAACCACGACATGGGGCGCATCGGAAGGTTCATCGCCGTCAGCGGCGCAACGGGCGACGACGAGTTGCTCGCGCGCGACCGCCTTGTGCACTCGTTGATGTACCTCTCGCGTGGCCAGCCAGTCGTGTACTACGGCGACGAGCAGGGCTTCATCGGCGACGGCGGCGACAAGGACGCTCGCCAGGACATGTTCCCGTCGCAGGTCGCCTCGTACAACGACGACGACCTGATCGGGACCGACGCCACCACCGCCGTCGCCAACTTCGACACCGACCACCCGCTCTACCGGCATCTCGCCGATCTGTCGCACCTGCGGTCGGAACACCCGGCGTTGGCCGACGGCGCCCAGATCCACCGGTACGCGAGCGGCAGCGCCGGCGTGTACGCCTTCAGTCGCATCGACGCCGACGACGAGCGTGAGTACATCGTCGCCGCCAACAACAGCGAGACGGACCAGACGGTCACGTTCGACACGTTCAGCGAGCGCGGCCGGTTCCGCGGCCTGTGGCCGGACGGGACGGGCGACATCCGCAGCGACAGCGAGGGCCGTGTCAACGTCACCGTTCCGGCGCTGAGCGCCGTCGTGTGGCGCGCCACGTCGGATCTCAAGCACCAGAAGCACGCCCCGGAGATGTACTTCCGCACTCCCGGACCCGGCGACACGGTCGGCGGTCGGGCCGAGGTCGGCGTCTCGGTGCCCAAGGGTGGCTTCAACCAGGTGACGTTGGCATGGCGCCCGGCGGGCACCGACGCGTGGTCTGCGCTCGGTACCGACGACAACGCGCCGTACCGCGTCTTCCACGACGTCACCGGCC
>DASUEW010000280.1:0-11805 GCA_036274875.1 Ilumatobacteraceae bacterium | reverse complement strand
TGCTCGTCGGCAGCGGCGATCACCTCTTCGTCGCGCACGCTCCCGCCGGGCTGGATGACGGCGGCGATCCCGGCTGCGGCCGCGGCGTCGAGCCCGTCGCGGAACGGGAAGAACGCGTCGCTGGCGCACACCCCGCCGGCGGCGCGACCGGCCGACCGCTCGGCCGCGATGCGCGCCGAGTCGAGCCGGTTCTGCTGACCGGCGCCGATGCCGACCGCCTGGCGGTCCTTCGCGTACACGATCGCGTTGCTGCTGACGGCGGCGCACACCACCCAGGCGAACACGAGGTCGCGCCACTGGTCGTCGGTTGGCTCCACGCCAGTGACGACTCGCCAGTCGCCGCGGTCGAGGCCGACCACGTCGGGCTCCTGCACGAGCAGCCCACCGTCGATCGGGCGGACATCCAGCGGCACGGGTGAAGGAGCAGCGGCAGTCAGCACGCGGACGTTCTTGCGCTCGGCGAGCGTCGCCAGGGCGTCGTCGTCGTACCCAGGGGCGACGACCACCTCGGTGAACACAGGCGCCAGCGCGCTCGCCATCGTGGCCGTGACGTGCCGGTTCACGGCGACGATCCCGCCGAACGCGCTGACCGGGTCACACGCGTTGGCCTTCACGTAGGCGTCGGCCGCGTCGTCACTGATCGCGACTCCGCACGGGTTGGCGTGCTTGACGATCACACACGCAGGCTCGTCGAAACGATGGACGAGACGCCACGCCGCCTCGGTGTCGTACAGGTTGAGGTAGCTGAGCTCCTTGCCGCCATGTTGCGTCATCGAGTCCCACCAGCCGCTTCGGCCGACCGCTCGGTATCGGGCTCCCTGCTGGTGGGGGTTCTCGCCGTAGCGCAACGGCTGCGCGCGCTCGAGCGCGAGGTGCAACGTGCGTGGCAACACGTCGGGCGTCGGATCGGTGGCGTCGAACCAGGTGACGATCGCGGCGTCGTACGCGGCGGTGTGGGCGAACGCGTCGCGTGCGAGCCGCCACCGCGTCGCATCCGTCAGCCCACCGCGCTCGCGGATCTCGTCGACCACGCGCTCGTAGTCGGACGGGTCGACCACGACGCCGACGTGAGCGTGGTTCTTGGCGGACGCGCGAACCAACGCCGGCCCGCCGATGTCGATCAGTTCGATACCGGGGTCCGACGAGAACGGGTAGAGGTTGACGACGACGAGTGAGATCGGCTCGATCCCGTACTCGGCGAGATCGGCCCGGTGCGACTCGTCGCCGGGATCGGCGAGGATGCCGCCGTGCACCTTCGGATGGAGCGTCACGACTCGATGGCCGAGGATTGCCGGGAACCCGGTGAGCTCGGCGACGTCGGTGACCGGCACGCCTGCCGCGGCGATCGCCGCCGCGGTTCCTCCGCTCGAGACGAGCGACCAGCCGAGGTCGCGCAACGCCGTCGCCAACTCGACGACACCGGACTTGTCATACACGGACAGCAGCGCAGTCGGCACAGCTCGACCGTAGCCAAACCGCAATAGCCACTCTCAGCACATCCCGACGGCTACGGTGCGCGCAACGCAAGTTCACAGCGGTTAAGGAGTGCAACAAATGAAGAAGCAACTGTCGGTCGCCAACCTCGTCATGCTGGCAGGCAGCGTCGTGGCGTTCATCTTCTCGTTCCTCGCGTTCTACAAGTTCGGCGACGAAGGCCGCTCGGCTTGGTCCGGGGATGCGTTCGCCTTCGCGACGGCCGTGCCCGCGATCCTCGCGCTCGCACTCGCGGTCGTCATCGTGCTCGAGCTCGCCGGTGTGGACCTCCCAGCCGAGGTGTTGACGTTCAACTGGTCGCAGATCAAGGCCACGTGGGGGATCGCCGCGTTCGGGATCATGCTGTCGTGGCTCACCGTCGACTCGGGTGGCGCCGACAAGGGAATCGGGTTCTGGCTGATGATGCTGGGCTCGATCGCGATGGCGGTGGGGGCGATCATGGCGCTGCTCGGCAAGGGCACCGAGACCGTCAAGCTCGGCGGTGCCTCATCGAGCGATACCGCACCGCCTCCGCCGCCTCCGCCCGCGGTCTGAGCCCAACCCAACCCGATCTCGTGAAGTTTCGGCGCCGTAGCGGCGCCGAAACTTCATGAGATGCGTGTCAGAGGGCGGCGACGATGCCGGCCATCAGGTCACCGGCCTCAGTCGGGTTGAGCCCGACTCGCACCCCAGCGGCGGCGAGCGCATCCATCTTCCCCTGCGCCGTACCCTTGCCGCCCGACACGATGGCGCCGGCGTGGCCCATCTTCCGGCCAGGTGGCGCAGTGACACCTGCGATGTAGGCGCTCATCGGCTTGGTGACGCTGGTCGTGATGTACTCGGCGGCTTCCTCCTCCGCCGACCCACCGATCTCGCCGATCAGGATGATCGCGTGGGTCTCGGGGTCGGTCTCGAACTCGCTCAGGCAGTCGATGAAGTTGGTGCCGGGTACGGGGTCGCCGCCGATGCCGACGCAGGTCGACACGCCGATCCCCTTCTGCTTGAGCTCGTACAGCGCCTGGTAGGTCAATGTGCCGGAGCGGCTGACGATGCCGACGTTGGGGCCGGTCGCCGTCGGCAGCTCGGCGATCTCGCCCGCCGTGATGCCGATGTTGCACTTGCCGGGACTGATGATGCCGGGGCAGTTCGGGCCCAGCAGGCGAGTGCCCGGGAAGTCGCGCAGCAGTGTGTTGAACACCTTCGCCTCGTCCTGGGCGGGGATCCCCTCGGTGATGCACACCACGAATCCGATGCCGGCGCCCGCCGCCTCCAGGATCGCGCCGGACGCGAACTTGGGTGGCACGGCGACGAATGAGGCGTCCGCACCCGTCGCCGCCACCGCCTCGGCAACGGAGTCGAAGATCGGGATGCCGTCGACGTCCTGGCCGCCCTTGCCGGGCGTCACACCACCGACGATCCGGGTCCCGTAGTCGCGATTGCGCAGGCCGTGGAACCTGCCCTGGCCGCCGGTGAGCCCCTGGACGATGACCCTGGTGTGCTCGTTGACGAAGATCGCCATCGCCGATCAGCCCTTCCCGCCGTTGGCGAGCGCCACCGCGGCACGGGCCGCTTCGAGCATCGTCGGCTCGGATCGCAGCCTGTCGGGCGGGATGCCCGCGTCGACGAGGATCGCGCGGCCGACCTCGGCGTTGGTGCCGTCAAGCCGGATCACGATCGGCGCTCGCAGCTCGACCCGCCGGAGTGCCTCGACGATCCCGGTCGCGACCTCGTCGCCGCGCGTGATGCCGCCGAAGATGTTGATGAGGATCGACTTGACGTTCTGGTCGAAGTTGATCACCTCGAGCGCCGCCGCCATCACGTCGGCGTTGGCGCCACCTCCGACGTCGAGGAAGTTGGCGGCCTCCCCGCCGACCTGGTTGACGACGTCGAGCGTGCTCATCGCCAGCCCGGCCCCGTTGGCGATGATGCCGACCGTGCCCTCCAGCCCGATGTACTGCAGATCGTGGGTGCGGGCGAGCTGCTCCCGCTCGTCGAGCTCCTCGGTGAGGCGGAACTCGTCCCACTCGGGATGGCGAAACGCGGCGTTGTCGTCGAGCGTGACCTTGGCGTCGAGGGCATGCACGGCGCCATCCGGTTTGAGGATCAGCGGGTTGATCTCGGCCAGGTCGCAGTCGCCTTCGGTGAAGCACCGGTAGAGCTGCACCAGGATGCTCGCGACACCGTCGAGCGCCCGGTCCGGCATCCCGGCGTGGACGGCTGCGACGCGCGCCGTCTCGAGGTCGAGCCCGTCGACGGGATCGATGTGCAGACGCACGATCGCGTCCGGATCCTCCTCGGCGACCGCCTCGATGTCGACGCCGCCCCTCGCCGACAACATGAGGAGGTGCTTCTTCGCCGCTCGGTCGAGCGTGAAGCTGGCGTAGTACTCGTCCTCGATGTCGGACGCGTGCTCGACCCAGACCCGTTTGACGACGTGGCCCTTGATGTCCATACCGAGGATGTTCGCGGCATGCGTGCGCACCTCGTCGGCGTCGCCGGCGAGCTTGATCCCACCCGCCTTGCCGCGGCCGCCAACCTGAACCTGGGCCTTGACGACCACTGGATAGCCGGCCGCTTCGGCCGCCGCGACTGCGTCGTCGACCGTATCGGCAGCGCCGCCCGGACTGACCGGGATGTCGTAGCGGGCGAAGTACTGCTTGCCCTGGTACTCGAACAGGTCCACCGGGTCCTCAGTCCTTTCCCGACTCTCTCGAGTCGAGCTCGTCCTCCAGCCACTGGCTGATCCCCTTCAGCGACGAGCCCGGTCCGAAGACCTGGGCGACACCTTGCTCACGCAGCGCACGGCCGTCGGCCTCGGGGATCACACCACCCCCGAACACCAGCACGTCGTCGAGATCGCGCGCCTTCAACTCTGCCATCACTCGCGGGAAGAGCGTCAGGTGAGCCCCCGACAGCAGTGAGAGGCCGACCGCGTCGGCGTCCTCTTGCAGCACGGTCTCGGCGATCTGCTCGGGCGTTTGGTGAAGCCCTGTGTAGATCACCTCGAACCCGTGGTCGCGTAGCGCCCGCGTGATGGTCTTCGCGCCGCGGTCGTGCCCGTCGAGCCCTGGCTTGGCGACGACGACGCGGTACGGCCGCTTCACGAGGTCTGGACCCTATGCCATGCCGGATGCGCCCAACCAACCAGCACCACCCGACCAAAGGGGTCGCTCTGCAAGCCGGCGAACCCACCGGCCCGGCCTCGCGGCGCGACGAACATGCCGGCACGGCACAATGGCAGACGTGCCGCTCCCCCAGCTCCGGTCGCCGGTCGCGCGCGCCGTCGTGCCCGTGCTGGCCGGTGCCGCGCTCATCGCGGTGATCGGGCTGTTCACGTGGGGCGTCGCGGCCTACATCGCACGGGGCGACGCGGCGACGAGCGAGCGGCTCGCCCCCAGCACGTTCCGGCTCGGCCCGGTCGAGGCGGTCGCCGAGGAGATACGCGAGGACGGTCCGCTGCTGCTCCCCGGGCTCAACACGACGATCGGCGAGCGGTCGATCGTGGTGAACCACTCCGGCTCGATCGATTCGCAGGGATGGCAGGTCTACTGGGCCTACCCGGCCGACCGCTCCGGCTCGTGTCTCATCGAGTCCGTGCGCGGCACCACGAGGTTCACCGATTGCGAAGGCCGCATCATCGACGTCACCGACCTGGCGCCGCCGACGAACGACGTCCGGCCCATCGTCGAGAACCAGCGCACCCTGATCCTCGACCTGCGCGGCGTCACGAGCACCAGCGTCGCGACCACCATCGATTGACCGCCTGATGTCGCGGTCGGCTCGGCTCAGTAGAGTCGGGTACGGGACGAGCCGAACGAAACCGGAGGTCGAATGCAGCAATACCCGACCGACAGGATCCGCAACGTCGCACTGGTGGGGCACGGCGGCGTGGGCAAGACCACGTTGGCCGAGGCGCTCCTGCACCGTGCCGGCGTGACGACGCGGGCCGGCACGATCGAGGATGGCAACACGATCACCGACACCGAGCCGGAGGAGATCGCCCGGCGGATGTCGATCTCGCTGGCGATCGCGCCGTTCGAGTGGCAGGCCACCGACGGCATCACGTACAAGATCAACCTGATCGACACCCCCGGGTATCCCGATTTCGTGGCCGACGTCGACGCCGCGCTCTCGGTCGCCGATCTCGCCGTCATCGTCACCAGTGCCGTCGACGGGATCGAAGTCGGTACCGAGAGCGCCTGGCGCCGGTGCGCGGCCCTCGGCCTGCCACGCATGATCTTCGTGACCCGCGAGGACAAGCACCGCGCCGACTTCCACGCCGTGCTCGACCAGCTGCGCCGCGTCTTCGGACACGGTTGCGCCCCGCTCGAGCTGCCGCTCGGCGAGGAGGACGCGTTCCACGGCGTCGCCGACGTGCTCACCGAGCAGGCGCTCGAGTACGACCCCGACGGTCGGCACCGCGCGGAACCGCTCCCGAGCGACATCGCCGACGAAGAGCGTCGCCTCCACGACGAGCTGGTCGAAGAGATCGTCTCGGGTGACGACGAGCAGCTCGAGAAGTACCTGACCGGCGAGATCCCGACGATCGCCGAGCTCGAGCGCACGCTCGCCCAAGAGGTGCTCGAATGCAGGGAGTTCCCGGTGCTCCTCGGCTCCGGCCACACCGGCATCGGGGTCGACCGGCTCGCCGATTTCATCTGCGAGCTCGGACCGTCGCCGGAGCTTCGGCCGTCGAAGGTCACCGCCGGTGGCAACGAGATCGAGGTCAGCGCCGATCCGAACGCGGAACCGCTCGCCTACGTGTTCAAGACCGTCGCCGACCAGTACGTCGGCCAGATCTCGCTGTTCAAGGTGTTGTCCGGCACGATCCGCAACGACGACCACCTCGTCGAGGTGGCGTCCGGCACCGACGAGCGCATGCACGGTCTGTTCCACCTCCGTGGCAGCGAGCACATGGATGCCAGCCGCCTCATCGCCGGCGACATCGGTGGCGTGTCGAAGCTCGCGTCGGCGACGACCGGCAGCACGCTCGCGCCGAAGGGCAAGCCGGTGCGTGTGAAACCCGTCGAACTGCCGAGTGCCGGGTACGGCGTGGCATTGAAGCCACTCACGCAATCCGACGACGACAAGCTGTCGGGCGCCCTGCAACGGCTCGTGTTCGAGGACCCGGCGCTCGTGGTCGGCTTCCACGACGAGACCCACCAGACCGTGTTGCGTGGCGTGGGCGACATCCACGTGGCCGTCGCCCTCGCCCGTCTCGAGCGCAAGTTCGGTGTACACGTCTCCACCGAGGAGATCCGGGTCGCGTACCGCGAGACGATCCTCGCGTCGGGCCAGGCGGAGGGCAAGGTGAAGAAGCAGTCAGGCGGGCACGGCCAGTACGCGGTCGCATACCTCCGCGTCGCGCCGCTCGGGCGCGGTGACGGGTTTCAGTTCGTCGACGCGGTGGTGGGCGGCGCGATCCCGAAGAACTACATCGCCGCCGTGAACAAGGGTGTCGAGGAGGCGGCCGCGACCGGCGGAGCGCACGGCTTTCCGGTGGTCGACGTGCGCGTCGAGTGCTACGACGGCAAGACGCACTCGGTCGACTCGTCGGACATGGCGTTCAAGACGGCCGCCGCGCAGGGCTTCCGCGAGGCCGTCACCAACGCGTCGCCCGTCATCCTCGAGCCGATCTCGCTGCTCACGGTCACGGTGCCGACCGACCTCCAGGGCGACGTGTTGAGCGACGTGAGCACGCGCCGCGGACGCATCGTCGGCAGCGACGTCGACGGTGACGGCCACCAGATCATCACTGCCCATGTCCCCACGGCCGAGTTGCAGCGCTACGCGATGGATCTGCGGGCGATGACCGGCGGCCGTGGCACGTTCTGGAGCCACCACGACCACTACGACGTGTTGCCGAGCCACCTCGTGCCCTCGGTGAGGAAGGCTGCCGCCGCCAGCTGAGTTCAACCGCTCCCCCGGACCGGACGCGGTGACGGCCTGCGTCAGGCCGCCTCGACGGCGCCGACGAGGCGACTCGCGAACTCCTCGGCGTGCCGAGCGAGGAAGTTGCGCTTGATCTCGAGCCCGCCGATCACGTCGGCACCGGTGGCGGAGACCGCGCCGCTCAGGCGCTCGAGGCTGTGGCCGGCGTTGAGCGCGAACGTGAGGAACACCGCCGCCTTCTTGCCACGCATCGCCGGCAGGTTCGAGATCGTGGCCGCCGCCCACGGCGATTGGCCTACGACGAACAGCCCGTGCGTCCACGTCCCGACGAGGACGATGTCGGCCGCCTGGATCGATGCGTGATCAGGTGCTCTGACCTTCGACAGGCCGGTGATCGTCCATCCCTCTTGCTGGAGGTTGGAACCGATCATCTCGGCGGCTTTCCACGTGTGCCCCGTCAGGCTCTCGGCCAGGATCGCTGCCTTCATCGCCCCAATCTAATTGCCGACGGCGAAGCGGCTGGCGCCGCCGCCGTCGGAACCGGGGATTCACGTCTGAACGACGCGACCAACCACGGCCTCGTCGTACGACGGCGAAGCGGCTGGCGCCGCCGCCCATTGTTCGATGGGACGGTCAGCGGGTGAGCTTCTTGAGCGGTGCCCATGCCAGCGCAAGGTGCTTGGTTCCCACACCTGCGAAGTTGATGACCGCCTCGGCCTTCTCGCCGATGCCGGAGATGTCGATGATGACTCCCTCACCGAACGCCGGGTGCTCGACGTCGTCGCCGATGTGGAGCCCCAGCTCCTGCGCGTTCGACGGCTCCAGCGCGGTTCGCCGCCCGGCCGCGAGCGCGGCGTCGACCACCCGCTCGCGGTGCGCCTCGCTCGCCGTGTCGTCGTCGGCGCTGCTGCCGCGGCGCCGGAACGGAGGCGGGTCACCTCGATCGGACCCGCCCCGGTCGTCGCGCCGGCGATAGCTCAGGCGGCCGTACGACGAGCGACCACTGACGTTGCCAGTCGACTCGATGAGCTCTTCGGGGATCTCGTCGAAGAACCGAGACGGCGGGTTGTACTGCGTGCTGCCGAAAAGGATCCGGCTCCACGCGTGCGACATGTACAGCCGCCGCATCGCCCGCGTGATTCCGACGTAGGCGAGCCGGCGTTCCTCCTCCATCTCGTCGGGCTCGGTGAGGGCGCGCACGTGCGGGAAGATCCCCTCCTCGACGCCGACGAGGAAGACGACGGGGAACTCCAGACCCTTGGCCGAGTGCAGCGTCATCAGCACGACCTGGTCGTCGTCGTCGAGGTCGTCGGTGTCGGCGACCAGCGACACCTGTTCGAGGAACTCGTCGAGCACCGTGAACTCTCGTGCCGACCCGACGAGCTCAGCGAGGTTCTCGACGCGACCGTGGGCCTCGACCGTGTCCTCGGCCTCGAGCTCGCCCAGGTACCCCGATTCGTCGATCGCCGTCTGCAACAGGTCGCCGGGACCCACGCCGTCGGTGCCGGCGAGCTCGCCGAGGCGGTCGAGCAGGTCGACGAACGCGGCGATGCCGCGAGTGGCCGGGCCGGTGACCCCCGCCTCCTCGGCCCGGCGCAAGGCGTCGACGAACGGGATCGCCTCAGCCGCCGCGAACGCGTCGAGTTTGGCGATGCTCGCGTCGCCGACGCCCCGCTTCGGCACGTTCAGCACCCGCTTGACGCTCACCTCGTCGACCGGGTTGACGACCGCCCGAAGGTACGCCATCGCGTCTTTGACCTCGCGCCGGTCGTAGAAGCGGGTGCCGCCGACCACCTTGTACGGCACCCCGAGGCGCATGAACGCCTCCTCGATCACGCGGCTCTGGGCATTGGTGCGGTACAGCACCGCGATCTCGCGCCAGTTGATGGCGTCGTCGCCGTGCAGCCGGGTGGCGGTGCCGGCGACCCAGGTCGCCTCGTCGCCCTCGTCCTCGGCGTGGTAGCGCACGACCCGGTCGCCGTGACCGGAATCGGTCCACAGCGACTTCGGCTTGCGTTCGAGATTGTTGGCGATCACCGCGTTGGCCGCGTCGAGGATCGTCTGCGTGCTGCGGTAGTTCTGGTCGAGCACGATCGTGGTGACGTCGGGGAACGCATCCTCGAACTGCAAGATGTTCCGGAAGTCCGCCCCGCGGAACTTGTAGACGCTCTGATCGGTGTCGCCCACGACGCAGACGTTCTGGTGGCCGCCGGCGAGGAGCAGGACGATCTCGTTCTGGGCCTGGTTGGTGTCCTGGTACTCGTCGACCAGGATGTGCTCGAACCGCTCGCGGTACCGCTCGAGCACGTCGGGGTGCTCGCGAAACAGGCGCACGACGTTGCCGAGCAGGTCGTCGAAGTCCATCGCACCTGCCTTCTCGAGCCGCGATTGGTACTCGCGGTACACGTCGGCGTGCTTGCGGTCGAAGATGTTGGCTGCTCGGGCGGTGGCTTCGTCGGGCGACACCAGTTCGTTCTTGTGCAGCGAGATCAACGCATGCACACCGCGCGGCGTGAAGCGCTTGGCGTCGAGTCCCAAGTCGCGGATCACGTAGCCCGTGAGTCGAACCGAGTCGGCCTGGTCGTAGATGGAGAACTGCCGCGGGTACCCGAGGCGGTCGCCGTCGGCACGCAGGATGCGGACGCACGCCGAGTGGAACGTCGACACCCACATCGTCCTGACGACCGGCCCGACGAGGCTTCCGACCCGCTCGCGCATCTCGGCGGCGGCCTTGTTGGTGAACGTGATGGCCAGGATGCGGGACGGCTGCGTGCCCTCGTGGATCAGATGCGCGATGCGGTGAGTGAGCACCCTCGTCTTGCCGGATCCGGCCCCGGCGACCACCAGCAGCGGGCCCCCGCGATGCACGACCGCATCGAGCTGATCGGGGTTGAGTCCGGAGGCGTCGGGCTCGGCGGCTTCGCGATCGGGATCGCGTTCGTCGATCGAGAACGAAGCTGACTCTGACGTGTCCGACATCGCACGGCCATCCTACGAACGGGGTGCGACATCCGTTGGGACACGCACCGGACGGCCGCCGGCCTGGTCTTTCGACTCCCGCACGCTCGACGTCGCCGAGGTCACGTCAGGAAGCGGCAGCGAGCTCGAATTCCGGTGTGTAGAGCGGCGCCTCGGGCGTGTGATCCTCGGACAGATCGATCGCGTAGTACCGCTGCACCTCGAGAAGTTGCACCGGTGCGGGAGTGCCGACCATCCGCGCCAGGCGTTCCATCATCCTGGCGAAACCACCGCCGGCCGATCGTTCGTTCGTCTCGGGTGTGTCGAAGACCAGCAGCGCGCCCTCGCTCGCTTCGAGCGCGAGGCACTCCTTGGCGAGCCGGATGATCGAGCCTCGAGCCGCATGCGTGGGGTGGACCACGAGGCAGTAGATGTAGTGCACGGTGCCGTTGCGGACGTGCGCGGGGTATCGCGCCTCGAAGTAGGCGGTGCTCAGGTAGCGGCTGTTCGTGACATCGGTCGCGATCACGCACATCGCGACCGGATCCTCGCCATCCCACAGCAGCCAGACCCGGAACGACGGATCGCGGAGCACGTCGTCGAAGTCGAGGCGCATCAGCGTCTCGCGGGTGACGGCTGCCTCCGCCATCGGCGCGTACGCTGCCGTGTACAGCGTCCACAGCTTGTCGAGCAGCCCGCGGTCCCAAACCCCGGTGTGTTGGGTGACGAACATCCTCTAGATCGCCCGAATCGGGCGGTGACCTGCGGTCGATGATCCGGCACGGCAACACCCGCGCTTCAGATTGACGACCCCCACGCCGAAGACCCTACGGACGGCACCGCGCCGTCGTCGCGCCGTCGTACGGCCTTGCAGAAAGGTTGACAATTCGCATGGCATGCCGTCAAGCAGGCGCGAGCCAGCTTTTCGTCGTCTCGGGGCTCGTACTGGGCGGAGCGTCGGCCGCGTTCGGAATCGCGGTGGCCGATCCGTTGTACGTCATCGCGATGCTGCAACTCGTCGTGGCGACGGTCGTCCTCGCGCGCACGCGGCGGGTCGAACCAGGTTTCGTGGTCCTCGTCGGTCTGGTGGGGATCTGCTATCTCGTCGCGAATCTGACGTCGTCGTCGGCGCCCGCGTACGAAGCCGTCGTCCCGGCGCTGTTCGCGCTGTTGGGCACGGTTTGCATCATCGCCGCGATCGGCGTCGTGCTGGGCCGACGCCGCAACGGGATCGCAGATGGGGTCGTTGGCGACGCCTTGATCGTCGGCCTCGGCGCGTGGGTCCTGAGCTGGGTGTTTCTGGTGGAGCCAGTGCTGTCGAGTACCACGACCTCGATCCCGGCGGCGGTCCTGTTCGGCTTCACGCAGCCCACGGCGTGTGTCCTGCTGTTCATGATGGCGACGTTGATCTTCACGCGGTTGGAGCGACCACCCGCGCTGTGGCTCCTGACGACAGCGCTGTTCTCCAGTCTCGTCGGCGAC
>DASUEW010000279.1:0-8889 GCA_036274875.1 Ilumatobacteraceae bacterium | reverse complement strand
CGAACGACTCGACAACGACTGACGACGATGGACTTCGCACCCGACGAGGACCACCAACAGATCGTCGAGGCGGTCGATCGCGTCTGTGCCGCGTTTGACGACACCTACTGGTCGGCCTGCGACACCGACCACCGCTTCCCGACCGAGTTCTACGACGCGATGGCGAAGGGCGGATGGATCGGGATCGCGATTCCCGAGGAGTACGGCGGCGGCGGGCGCGGGATCACCGAGGCCGCGCTCGTGCTCAACCGGATCGCCGCGTCAGGAGCCGGGATGAACGGCTCGAGCTCGATCCACCTCACGATGTTCGGGCTCAACCCGGTCGTGAAGTTCGGCAACGATCGCCTGAAGCAGACGTTCCTCCCCCGCGCCGCAACCGGCGACCTCCACGTCGCGTTCGGCGTCACCGAGCCCGACGCCGGCACCGACACGAGCCGCATCACGACCCGTGCCGTCGACGACGGCATGGGCGGCTGGATCGTCAACGGGCGCAAGATCTGGACGTCGAAGGCACTCGAGTCGGAGGTGGTCCTCCTGCTCGTGCGCACCGACCACGACGAGTCGAATCGCTTCGGCGGGCTGACGCTGTTCCTCGCCGACCTCGATCGCGACTACGTCGACATCTCGCCGATCCCGAAGCTGGGCCGCAACGCGGTGGCCTCGTGCGAGGTCGTGTACGACGATCTCCCGGTCGAGGGCTGGCGGATGGTCGGCGATCGAGGTCGCGGGTTCCAGCACCTGCTCCACGGCCTCAACCCCGAGCGGATCCTGCTCGCCTCGACCGCGTGCGGGATCGGTGAGGTGGCGCTGCGACGCGCCGTCGCCTATGCGAAGGAGCGGGTCGTGTTCGACCGGCCGATCGGCGCCAACCAGGCGATCGCCCACCCGCTGGCGAAGGCACACATGGAGCTCGGCGCGGCGTTCGCGATGATGCAGCTCGCGGCGTGGCGTTATGACCACGGCCTCGACTGTGGGGAGGCGGCGAACACCGCCAAGTACCTCGCCGCCGAGGCGTGCTTCTTCGCCGCCGACCAGGCGCTGCAGACCCTCGGCGGGCTCGGGTATGCGGTCGAGTACCACGTCGAGCGCTACTGGCGCGAGGCCCGCCTGCAACGGCTGGCACCGGTCAGCCAGGAGATGACCTGCAACTACATCGCCCAGAGTGTGCTCGGCCTCCCACGCAGCTACTGACGAGGGGCTTCGCCCTCCGAGTTCGGCGCGCCGGCGCGGCCGAGTTTGCGGCCGCGGTCAGCGAGCGACGATCGGGAGGTCGCCGAGTGGCTTGGGCAACGCCACCATCACATCGGCGGCATCAGTGCCGGCACCCGGGCCGAACAGGCTCACGAACGTGCCGCGCGCTCCGCAGGCCGGACACACCAGACCCGAGACTTGTGCCATGTCGTCCGGGTCTGAGGCACCCTCGAGCCGGTTCTGCCAACGCCGTTCGAACGAGTTCGCGGCGGTCACCGCGTCACACGCGCCACACCGCAGCACGGCACCGGCTTCGGGCTCGAAGACCGCGACGTAGCCGGCGGCGGTGGCTTGGTCGAGGACCCCTGCGACTCCCGTCGCCTCCGTCGACGGCGTCGCGCCGCCGAGGTGGCCGTCGTCGTCGTGCGAGTCGACCGGCACCGGGATCGCGTATGTCGGCAGGAATTTGGGCCGGCGCAGCCGCCGTATCAGGGCGAACGCGGCCGAGCCGGCGAGCGCGCCCGTCACGATCCACGCCGCCGTCCGCCCTTTGTTCATCGCCATCAAGACCTCCACTCGTCGACGTGCCAGCTCATCGGCACTCGTCTGCGTACCCGCCAGGGGCACGGTCGAAACCCGGCCGACCACCCGGGCGCCTGCGTGGGAGGCAGATCGAGCCGGTGGGCTAGCGTTCCGCAGTCCAACGAACCTTGTAACGAACCCTTGTGAGGTACGACGATGACCGAGGTCCATGGCACTTGTGACGAGCGCTTCGTCGCGATGCGGGAACTGCTCGCGGCCAATCTTGCGAGCGGCGCCGATCTCGGCGCCTCGGTCGCCGTCACCCTCGACGGCGAGGCGGTCGTCGACATGTGGGGTGGCTGGGCCGACACCGACAAGACCATGCCCTGGACGCGAGACACGATCACGAACGTGTGGTCGACGACCAAGACGATGATGGCGCTCAGCGCGCTGGTGTTGGTCGAGCGTGGGCTGCTCGACGTGTACGCGCCCGTGTCGGAGTACTGGCCGGAGTTCGCGGCGAACGGCAAGGACAAGATCGAGGTCCGGCACCTGCTGTCGCACTCGTCGGGCGTGTCGGCGTGGGCCCAACCCGTCGTGGTCGACGACATCTTCGACTGGGAGAAGTCGACGTCGATGCTCGCCGCCCAAGCGCCGTGGTGGGAGCCGGGGACGGCATCCGGCTACCACGCGTTGAACCAGGGGCACCTGGTGGGCGAGGTCATCCGGCGCATCACCGGGCTCTCACTCGGTCAGTTCTTCGCCAAGGAGGTCGCCGGTCCGCTCGGCGCCGACTTCCACATCGGGCTCTCCCCCGAGCACGACCACCGCGTCTCGAACGTCGTGCCGCCGCCCCCGCTGCCCATCGACCTGGAGTCGCTCGACCCCGACAGCGTGATGGTCAAGACGTTCACGGGGCCGGCGCCCGACGCGTCGATCGCCTGGACCGAGGCGTGGCGGCGAGCCGAGATCCCCGCCGCCAACGGCCATGGCAACGCCCGCTCCGTCGCTCGCGTCCAGTCGATCGTCGCCTGTGAGGGCGAGGTCGACGGTGTCCGCCTGCTCTCGCCCGAGACGTGCGGGCTGATCTTCGAGGAGCAGACCAACGGCATCGACCTCGTGCTCGGCGCTCCCCTGCGGTTCGGCATCGGCTACGGCTTGAAGCACCCCGAGTCGTACCCGTACCTCCCCGACGGGCGGGTGTGCTTCTGGGGTGGTTGGGGTGGCTCGGTGATCATCGTCGACCTCGACCACCGCATGACGATCGCCTACATGATGAACCGGATGGAAGGCGGCCTGCTCGGCGACCCACGCGGCGAAGGCCTCGTGGTCGCGGCGTACGCCGCCGTCGACGGCTGAGCGCCGCGCCGTGGCGTTGCGCAGTGAGGAGGCCCGGGTCCTCGCCAGCCTGATCGAGAAGGAGGCGGCGACCCCCGACAGCTATCCGCTGACCCTCAACGCGTTGCGTCTGGCGTGCAACCAGTCGACGAACCGTCATCCCGTCGTGGCGTACGACGACCGCACGGTCGAGGCCGCGCTGCTGTCGCTCAAGTCGATGGGGTTGGTCCGGTTCGTCCATCCCGCCCACGGGGGACGCACGATCCGCTACCGCCACACGGCGGACGAGCGGTGGCGGTTGTCGCCGGCCGAGCTCGGGGTGCTCTCGGTCCTCGTGCTGCGTGGCCCGCAGACCGTCGCCGAGGTCAAGGCCCGTACCGAGCGTCGCCGTGAGGGCGGCCCGAACGTCGAGGAGGTCCTCGACACGCTCGCCGGGCGAAGCCCCGAACCGTTCGCGGTGCGCCTCGAACGGCGTCCCGGCGAACGTGAGGCCCGCTTCGCCCACCTCCTCCTCGGCGAGATCGACGAGGCCGCCAACGACTCGCCGGTCGCCGCTGATCGGGAACACCGTGTCCCGCAGGGCGCGACGTCCGATTCGGCCGGCGGAACACTGGCCGACGAGGTGGCGGAACTGCGTGCCCGCCTCGAACGCCTCGAGCGCCTGCTCGGGATCGAACCTGACCAGGCTGGAGACCCTGTCGACGCGTCCGCCGATGCCTGATTCAGTCGGCGCGGATGAGCTCGACGCCCTCGCGGCGCAGCGCCGCGACCTGCACATCGGGGGTCGACGACTCGATGATGACGGCCGTCGCCTCGTGCATCGGTATCACGGTGAACGGCGACGCGGTGCCGATCTTCTCGGAACTGGCGAGCACGTACGTCTCGGCCGACCGATGTGAGAGGGCACGCTTGACGGCAGCCTCCTCGGCGTCGCCTGTCGTCAGACCGGCCGTGGCATGGACACCCGTCACGCCCATGAAGAAGGCGTCGGCCGAGACCTGCAGGATCGACTCGATGGCGATCGCCCCACACGTCACGATCGAGTGCTTGAAGAGCCGTCCGCCGATGACGAGGACCTCGATCGAAGGGTGTGAGACGAGCTCACACGCGATCGTCGGACTGTGGGTGATCACCGTCGCGCCGAGATCGGGCGGCAGGTGGCGGACGACCTGCTGCGCCGTCGTGCCGCCATCGATGATGACCGTCTGCCCCGGTTGCACGAGCGCGGCTGCGGCCCGGCCGACCGCGGTCTTGCCCTCGGTCGCGACGTGCCGGCGAACGGAGAAATCGGCGATCGCCGGCGACGCCGGGAGCGCACCACCATGCACCCGCTGCAGCTTGCCTTCGGCGGCGAGCTCGCGCAGGTCGCGCCGGATCGTGTCGTCCGACAGGTCGAGCTGGGCGGCGAGGCGCTTCGCCACCAACTGACCGTCGCGCCGCAGCACGTCGAGGATCCAGGCGCGCCGCTGAGCGGTCAGCACTTGCACGAACCTTCTTGTTTCTGCACGAACCTGCACGATACGCTGCCGGACATGCCGAATCCAATGATGATCCTGATCGCCGGCCCGTATCGCTCGGGGACCAACGACGAGCCGGCCCGCCTGGCAGCCAACCTCGCATCACTCGAATCGGTCTCGTGGCCGATCTTCCGGGCCGGGCACGTGCCGATGATCGGCGAGTGGGTGGCCCTGCCGGTGATGCGCGCCGCCGGCTCGAAAGCCGTCGGTGACCCGATCTCCGAGGAGGTCCTGTACCCGACGGCCGACCGCCTCCTCCACCACTGCGACGCCGTGCTCCGGCTGCCGGGCGCCTCGAAGGGCGCCGACCAGGACGTGCGGATCGCCACCGAACGTGGGCTCCCCGTGTACTACCGAGTCGAAGACATCCCCGGCGTCGGCAACTGACAACTCGGCGTGCTGACGACGGAGTTCATCCGCCGGTCATCTGCGGTTGTCGGATTTGTGGCCCTCACTCCGTACTGTCAATGCGGTGACCGATCTCGCACCGAGCAGGAACGTCGAACTGGACGGCGTGTACAACTTCCGCGACCTCGGCGGATATCCCACGCAGGATGGCCGCTCGCTGCGGTGGCGGACACTCTTCAGGGCCGACGGGCTCGGACGGCTGACAGCCGATGACCTCGAGACGCTCCGCCCGATCGCGCTGAAGACAGTTGTCGACCTGCGGACCGCACGCGAGATCGACGAGCGCGGGCGCTTCCCGTTCGAGACCTACCCGGTCGCGTTCCACCACCTGTCCGTGATCGACACGACCTGGGATCGGGAACAAGCCCGCATCGAGAACCTTCCAGCCACCGAGTTCCTCCACCGGGCGTACACGGCGATGCTCGCCGAGGGCTCGCCGCGGTTCGCCAGCGTGTTCGCCGTGCTCGCCGACACCGATGCCCTGCCCGCCGTCTTCCACTGCGCGGCCGGCAAGGACCGCACCGGTCTCGTGGCGGCACTGCTGCTCGGCGCGCTCGGCGTCGAGACGCACGACATCGTGGCCGACTACGCGTTGACGCAGGCGACGATGGCCCGGTTCCTCGAGCGGGCGAGGTCCGAGAGCACCGGTGGCAGCCTGATCGACGCTGCGCCCCAGACCTTCTTCACGGCCGAGCCGGCGGCGATGGCACGCGTGCTCGACGACCTCGAGTACAGCCACGGGTCCGTGCGTGGCTACGTCCGGGCGATCGGCGTGACAGCTGACGTCCTGAGCCGACTCGAGGACCTGCTGCTCGTCGACGACTGAAGCCACCTGTCGGCGGAACGCTGCGTTCACCCATTCGGGCGCAGCAGGAGCAGCGTGTCGTACTCGAGCTCGACGACGCGGCGCCCGCTGGCAGCGGTCACGATCGAGCGGAAACTGCCGTCGAGGTGGGCCCGCGCCTGGCTCGCCAGCCCGAGCCCCCACTTCACGGTGCCGTGCACCCGCCACCACTCGAAACGCTGCTGATCCCATCGGCCACCGGCACGCTCATACGCGCTGCGCAGCACGTCGACCCCGGCGAACCCCCCGACCGTTCGCGAATCCTCGCGGAACCGCCACATCCGCTGACACGGCCACGCGAGGTCCTCCATCGGGTCACCGATACGGGTCCCCTCCCAGTCGAGGATCGCCCGCAGGCCGTCGTCGCCGACGATGATGTTGCCGTTGCGGATGTCGGAATGGACGACGGCGAGATCGTCGGGCTCGGCCGGCATGTGGCGTTCGAGCCATCGGGCGGCGTAGGAGAAGACGGGCGACGGCTCGGTCAGCAGTTCGAGGTGCGTGTCGATGCCGATGAGTCCCGTCTCGATCGGTCCGGAACCTTCGGGTCGCGGGATGGTCGCGGGCGCGGCGGCCGGGTCGATCGCGTGCAGGCGGGCCATCGCGTCGCCGAGTTGATCGACGATGCGCTCGCCGACACCGTGTTCGCCGGCGAGCCGCAGGACACGTCGCGGCACCGTTTCACCATCGACCGCCGTGCTGATGAAGAACGGACCACCGAGCACGGCGTCGTCGGCGCAGACGTGATGGACGTGCGGCACGGGTACGCCGGCCGACTCGGCGAGGAGACGGACGTCCGCCTCGTCGCGGATGTCGAGCAACTGGATCGCGGCCGTCGGGATCATCGTCAGCGCGAGGCGCTGCGCCGTGCCATCAGTGCGCGCTTCGAAGAGCGCGTTGACCCGACGAGCCCCGGTCGACGCGACCGTGAGACCGTCGACCTCCACCGCTCGCCCCGCCTGCTCCGACAGCCAGGCTGCGAGCGCCGGCCCCAACGCGTCGGGCATCAATCACCGTCCCAGGCGTCGTGGCCGGGCTTGGCGATCGCGAGGTCGTCGCGCACGACGGACATCAACGTGTGCCACACCCGTTCGTTGGTCGTGTCGTCATCAGCCATGCCGCCGCGGAGCTCAGCCGCCAGCCTCGCCCGCAGCGTCGCGAGGTCACCGGTCCCGTTGGAGTCGACGTCGACGTCGACGTCGAGCAGCGCCGCGATCGCCGCGCGCTCGCGCTTCGCGGCGTCGCCACCGAGGCGAAGCTCGCGCTCCACGATCGCGACGAGGTTCGCCGCGACGCGCGCGTTGTGCTGCACCGGTCCTGTCAGCACCGGCACGACTTCGTCACTGAGGACCTCGACGACCGTGGCGAGGAGCTCGGCGGCGGTGGGCGGCTGCTGCACGGAGGTCATCCTCGCCGATCCCAACCGTTCTGTCTGCGTCAGATGACCCGGACGCGCCGTCTGAAGCAGACAGTTCGGCTGGGGGTGTCAGACGCCGAGGCCGCGGCCGATGATCTCCTTCATGATCTCGGTCGCACCGCCGTAGATACGGGTGACCCGCGCGTCGACGTACGCCCGCGCGATCGGGTACTCGGTCATGAACCCGTATCCGCCGTGCAGCTGCACGCCGGCGTCGATGACGCGACCCTGCAGCTCGCTGCACCAGTACTTCGCCATCGCCGCTTCCTCGGCCGTGAGCTCACCGGCGTTGAGCGCCTGGACGCACCGGTCGACGAACACCTCACCGATGCGCACCTCGGTCGCCATCTCGGCGAGCCTGAACCGGCTGTTCTGAAAGCTTCCGATCGGTTGACCGAACGCCGTGCGCTCCTTCGAGTACGCAATCGTCCAATCGAGCGCGGCGCGTGCAGCGGCGACCCCGGCGATCGCGATCGACAGGCGTTCGCGCGGCAGGTTCGTCACGAGCTGCAGGAAGCCCTCACCTTCGCCGCCGAGCCGGTTCGCCACCGGCACCCGGACGTCGGTGAAGAACAGCTCAGCTGTGTCCTGCGAGTGCATCCCGATCTTCTCGAGGTTGCGGCCACGCTCGAAGCCGTCCATCCCACGCTCGATGACGATCAGCGACATGCCGCGATGGCGCTGCGAGGGGTCGGTCTTGACGGCCGTGACCACGAGATCGGCGTTGATCCCGTTGGTGATGAACGTCTTCGAGCCGTTGACCACGTAGTCGTCGCCGTCGCGGATCGCCGTCGTACCCATCGACGCCAGGTCGGAGCCCATCCCGGGCTCGGTCATCGCGACCGCCGTGATCGCGTCGCCCGAGCAGATCCGCGGCAGCCACCGGTGCTTCTGCTCGTCGTCGGTCAGGTCGCGGAAGTACGGCATCGCGACGTCGTTGTGGAGCGTGATCCCGAGGCCGGCCCCACCGGCGCCGGCGTTGGCCATCTCCTCGCTGATGATGAGGTTGTACGTGAAGTCCTCGACCCCTCCCCCGCCGAACTCCTCCGGCACGTCCATGCCGAGGAACCCGCTGGCACCGGCAGCCGTGAAGAGATCGCGGTCGACGATGCCGGCCGCCTCCCACGCGTCGATGTTGGGTACGACCTCCTTGTCGATGAACCGCCGCACGCTCTCGCGGAACATGCGGTGCGACTCGTCGAACAGCGTCCTCTCCATCACCCGTCACACTACGAGCAGCCGGGAACCGATCGGGGGTGGGCGGGGTAGGACGGGCATGAAGCGACTTCTCAGGCTGGTCATGTCCACCGCGATCATCGCCATTCCGTTCGTCACCGAGTCGACAGCGTCCGCCGGCGGCTGGGCCGTGAGCACGCTGGACGAAGTGCCGGCTCCCGCGCCGGGCGAGACGGTGACGGTCGGGTTCACGATCCGCCAGCACGGCGTCACGCCCGTGAACGTCGACGACGTCGCGGTCACGGTCACGGGTCCATCCGGTGCCGTCGAGCACTTCGCGGCCAGGCAGGAGGGCGACGTCGGTCACTACGTGGCCGACGTCGTGTTCGGCGAGGCCGGCGTCAACACGTGGGTCATCCACCAGGGCTGGTTCGGCGATCACGACCTCGGCACGATCGACACGTCGAACGCGGCGG
>DASUEW010000278.1:0-2533 GCA_036274875.1 Ilumatobacteraceae bacterium | reverse complement strand
CCTCGGGACCTGGTGGATCGACGCTGTAGCGGACCGTTGCGTAGGCGATGCGGCCATCGGCACTGACGGAAGCGCTCGCCGGGTCGTACGGATCAGTCACGGCGAGCACGTTGGGCCCGGTGGCGAACGCAAGGAGCGTCTCATCGATCGCCGCGCGTGCAGCGGGATCGGTGATGTCGCCATCCGGATCCGCGAACACGATCTGACCGCTCACGCCGCCCTGGGTCGGGAAGCGATCTTCGAGCAAGTCGATGCCCCGTTGGGCTTCAGTACCGGGGATGGTGAAGTCGTCACTGGTCTCGCCACCGACGGATGAGTTGAGACCGATCACCGCGACTGCGATCACCAGCCATACGCCGATCATCCGCCAGGGGTGCCGCGCGGCGGCTCTCCCCCAGCGGTACAGGATCTTCGACATTGAGGCTCCTCCGAGTCAGGCCGCTCCGATCGCGGCTCACCGGACGAGCAAACGAAACCTCGCTGACTGGCGTCCCACCTCGTGCTGACCTGTGGCTGACGGGCGCGTCGCGCCAGGTCAGAGCAGCGCGGACACGGTTTCGAGCAGGTCCTCGACGTCGCTGCCGGCGCCGATCGCGAACTCCGCGTCGAACGCCTGATCCCCCATCGTCCGGCGGGCGCGCCGCTCGGCACGGTCGACGTCGAACCGCTCCGCGGGCGGCATCGCCCCTCCCGATCGGCGGCGGAGGGCATCGGCGGCGCCGAGCAAGCGAGCTGCCGACGAGTGGAGGGCGGGGTCGGGCGCAATCGCCAGCGCACCGGCCATTCCTTCCAGCGAGTTCGCCACGACGCGCGGCGCGGCATGGGCAACGGCGATCTCCAACCCGTCCCGTTGGTGGGCGAGCGCTTGCTCGTAGTCACCCACGAGGTCGGCCGTGTACCCGCGCCCGACGAGCACGAGCGCCTTGGTGACCGGGACCTCACGCGTGCGTGAGACGGACCACGCCTGCTCGATCCAGCTCAGTGCCTGTTCGGGACGATGCGTCCGACGGGCGATCGACGACAACCCGGCGTATGACATCGTGCGCAACCAGGGCACGGACTCGTCGGCGACCTCGCCGAGCAGGTCGAGGTGCATCTGCTCGGCGCGTTCGGTGTTGCCACGGAGCGCCTCGACGTTGGCCAGACGCGCTCGCATCGCGAGCAACTTGACCGAGAACCCGACCCGTTCGCTCAACTCGATCCCGCGACGGAGCATTTCGAGCGCACCGTCGTAGTCGCCGTACATCTCGACGATCTCGGAGGCCTCGGTGAGGGCGATCGCGAGCGAGAACTCGTCGCCGACCTCCTCGAACAAGCGCACCGCCTCCCACAACGACGCCTCACTGACGTCGGGCTCGCTGCGGAACTGTCCGACCACCCCGCGCACGAGCGCCATGATCGCCGCCGTCCAACCGTCGCCGGACCGCTGGGTGGCGTCCTCGGCGATCGCCACCGCCTCCGCCACCTCGTCCATCCGGCCACCGAAGAGCAACGCCATGATCCGGGTGATCGCCACGAACGCCTCCACCCACGGATCGTCCGTTCCGGCCACCAGCCGCATGGCTTCCGCACTCGCTTCGATCGCGACCGCGATGTTCGGCCCATTGGCGCTCAGCCAGCCGAAGTGGGCGAGCACGATCGCCCGCAGGTCGGGATCGACCAGCCCCGGGCAGCTCAGCGCGTCCTCGAGCGCCAACGTCCCGAGCTCGGCCTGACCGATCATGAAGAAGTACCAACCGACCGGCGCCATCAGTCGCAGGGCGAGGTTGGCGTCGCCCCGCGCGACGGCGACCTCGAGCGCGACCCGGAGGTTCTCGCGTTCCGCGGTGATCGTGCTGATCCACGTGCGCTGCTCGGGACCCAGCAGGCCGCGCAGCGCCGGCTCGAGGAGGTCGGCGATGTACCGAGCGTGGATGTCACACACGCGCTCGACCTCTCCGGACTCGCGGAGGCGCTCGGCCCCATACTCGGCGAGTGTCTCCAACATCGAGTAGCGGGCACGTCCCGACGAGCGGTCGACCATCACCAGCGACTTGTCGATGAGCCGCTCCACGATCGCGCTGACTTCGTCGACCAGCACGGTGTCGCCGTCGCTGCAGACGACCTCGGCGGCGTCGAGCGTGGCGCCGCCGGCGAATGCCGTCAACCGTCGGAACACGAGGCGTTCGCGCTCGTCGAGGAGGTCGTGGCTCCAGTCGACGACGGCTCGCAGCGTCTGCTGTCGGGCATCGACCGTGCGCGGACCCGACGCGAGGACGGTGAAACGGTCGTCGAGTCGTTCCAGCAACTCGGTCACGTGCATCGACCGGATGCGGGCCGCCGCCAACTCGATCGCCAATGGGAGCCCGTCGACCCGCGCGCAGATCTCGGTGACGACCGCCTCGTCGAGATCGCCGATGTCGAGGTCGGGTGCGGCAACGAGTGCCCGCTCGACGAACAGCCGCGCCGCAGCGTCCGCACCGAGTGGTGGTAACGGCCGGACGGTTTCGCCCGGAACTCCGAGCGCCTCCCGGCTGGTCGCCAGCACGACGAG
>DASUEW010000277.1:0-6298 GCA_036274875.1 Ilumatobacteraceae bacterium | reverse complement strand
GCCGCCGGCGCCGGATTCATGGCGGTCGTCGACCTCGACGGAACCACGTTGTTCCAGACCACGTTCACGACCGCGACCGCCACCCTCACACCTGCGCCTACATGGCGCTGCGTCCCGGTCGGCGGAAGCGGAGTGTTCACGTCGCTCGTCGACCTCGGCACTGGCGACATCGTCGCCGACCTACAAGGGGCTGACGTGACCGCCGTCAGCAGCGACGGGTGCGGGGTGCAACTCACCCGCGAGGGCGGACGATCCGTCGTGACACCCAGTGGCAGCACAGTGCTGCCGGCTGCTGTCAGCACCACGTGGATCGCACCCGACGCGTCCGCAGCCGTGCTCGTCGACACCGGGTCCCTCGCGTCCCTGGTGCGGATCGACGAGGGCGACTCGGAAGGCGCAGACGTGGTCGAGCCGGTCGAGCTCGGCGAGATCGACGGGCTGGTCGCGTTCCTCGATCGTTGATGGCCGCGAGGGCGGCGTCAGACGCCGCTGCGCAACAAGCGCCCGGCGAACGCTCCGGTGTGCTCGCCACGTTCCATGAACACCTCGCCGTTGACGAGCGTGTAGTCATAGCCGGCCGCGCGCTGCACGTACCTGCCTGCGCCGCCCGGCAGGTCGTGCACGTACTCGGGTTGATGCAACTCGAGCGCATCGAGGTCGATGACGTTGACGTCGGCGAACGAGCCGACGCACACGCGGCCCCGACCGACGATCCCGAAGAGGTCGGCGGTGTCGGACGTGAGGCGGCGGATCGCCTCCTCGAGTGTCCACCGCTTGCGCTCCTTCACCCAGTAGGAGAGCAGGAACGTCGGCTGGCTGGCGTCCATGATCTGACCGACGTGGGCACCGGCGTCGGCCAGTCCCAGTGTGACGAGCGGGTCGTCGAGCATCTCCTCGACGGCGGTGAGGTCCTGGTTGAGGATCGGCAGGTTGCAGTTGAGCGCGCCGTCGGTCTCGAGAACCAGCTCGATGAACGCCGCTGCCGGGCTGACGCCGCGTTCCTCGGCGATCGCCGCCAGCGACGTGTCGGGCAGGCAGTCGTAGCGGGCCGGGCCGTCGAGCGGAAGGACGTAGAGCTTGGCGAGATCGACCTTGGTGCCGTGAACGTCAGCGTCGGCGATCAGGCGCTGTCGGAACGCCGCATCGCGGAGCAGCTGCATCTTGCGACCGTTGGTGGCGGCGCGCAGCTCCTGCCAGACCGGCGCCCCGTCGAACGGTGTGCGGCTCTCGAGCCCGAACAGGATCCCGATCCCCCTGGCCGTGGTCTGCGGTCGGATGCATGCTCCCGTCGCGTTCTCGTCGCGACAGAACGCGATGATCCTGCGGTAGAGGTCGGGGCGGCGATCGCTTTGGGTCAGGCCGAAGCTGACGGGGCGACCGCTGCGCCGGCTGGCCTCGCCCATCAACGCGATCTCGACCCTCGTGTTGCTCAGCTCCTCGTCGTCTCGCTCGCCGAGTCGCATCGCACCTTCGAAGACACCAGTGCCGGCGCGGCCGAGCACGTCGGCGAACGCCAGCAATTCGTCGGCGGCGGCGTGCGTGCCGGGCACCGGGCGTCCGTCAGGTACGCGGTGGAGGAACGTCCGGCTGGTCGAGAAGCCGAGCGCACCTGCCGCCATCGCTTCTTCGAGAAGCGCCGCCATGGCGTCGATGTCGCCGGACGTCGCCGGCTCGGTGTCGAGCCCGCGCTCGCCCATCACGTACGTCCGTAGTGCGCAGTGGCCGACGAGGCCGCCGGCGTTCGGGCCCTTCGGCATCCGGTCGAGCGAGGCGTAGAACTCGCCGTACGTCTCCCAGTCCCACGCCAGACCCTCGAGGATCGCGTCGCGTGGGATGTCCTCGACGCTCTCCATCATCTCTGCGAGGCAGGCGCGGTCGGCCGGACGGCACGGTGCGAACGTGACGCCGCAGTTGCCGAGCACCACACTCGTGACGCCGTGCCAGCAACTCGACGTGGCGATCGGGTCCCACGCCAGTTGTGCATCGAGGTGAGTGTGGATATCGACGAAGCCGGGCGTGACGATCGCACCGTCGGCGTCGATGTTTCGCCGACCCTGTTCAGCGATGGATGGCTCGATGGCGACGATGCGATCACCGGCGATCCCGATGTCGCCGCGATAGGCCGGCGCACCGGTGCCGTCGACGACAACGCCCCCGCGAATAACGATGTCGTAGCCCATTCCGTCCGCTCCCAGCAGGCGCCCGACCCGGCGCCTGTCTGGCCGGATGACGCGGTTATTTGACCACGCAACCGTATGGGCCGCAAGCGGTACGCCAACCTGTGTCACCTGACTGGAACTCAGCTGCAACGGTGCCGGTGGGCCACTCAACGTGGGTGTATCAGCACCTCGCTGCCGATCGGCACGAACCCGCAGGCCAGGAATGCCCGCAGCGACGCCGCGTTCCCGGGGGAGACCTGGGCCCAGACCAGCTCGCCGTGCGCCGCCACGGCGAGCCCGGCGGTGATCAGGGCACGCCCGGCCCCGTCGCTGCGGCTGGTGACGTCGTACAGCTCGACCGAGAGCTCCAGCCGGCCGACGAGGCCACGGCCGAGCGTGCAGAGGCCGCGGTCGTCGCCGAACACCCGGACGTCGCGACGATGGGTGCGGGCACGCGCGACGCGGGGATGGTGCTCGAGGTCGCGCCGCTCGACGAGCTGGTCGCCGGGTCGGGCCTTGGCGACGAGAACGACGTCCATCGAGCCGATCCAACCGTCGGGCCCGGCCAGCCACCGCAGCACGTCGGGGTGGGTGCACCCCCCGAACCCGTCGGCACCGAGTTCGAGCAGGTCGAACAGGGCGCGGTCGGTCAGCGCGTACGAGTGGCCGGTGAGCTCGACCACTGCATGCGTGCCGTCGTCGTCGGGCGGCAGCAGCTCGACCCCGCCGTCGGGTGAGGGGAACCGCCCAGCGGCGGCGGCAGTGAGGACCGCGGAGAGCGGATGCGACGACTCCGTCGGCATGTTCCGACACTACGTTCGCCCCCAGTTCGCGCCCCCGAACCCCGTGTTTGTGTCACCGACATCGGCGAGGGTCGCCGGTATCGGTGACACAAACCTCAGGACGCGTGATGTGGGGCGCCCGAAACTACGGTGCTGCGATGGCCGTCGTCGTGCGCCGCGCCGAGCCGTCCGACCTCGACGTGCTCCTCGAGCTGGCGGCCGAGTACTGCGCAGCCGACGGCCACGCGTTCGTCGAGTCGCGGGCGCGCCGCGGGCTCGAGCCGATGCTCGGCAACGACGTCCACGGCACCGTCTGGATGATCGACGACACCGACGGCTACGCGGTCGTCACGTGGAGCTGGTCGATCGAGATCGGCGGCTTCGAAGTCGTGCTCGACGAGCTCTACGTGCGAACGAGTGGGCAGGGCAAGGGCAGCACCGCGCTCCAGGTCGTGATCGACGACTGTCGCCGACGCGGCGCCAAGCGGATCTTCCTCGAGACCGAGCGCCCGAACGAAGCGGCACGCCGCCTGTACGCCCGCCACGGCTTCACCGTCGACGACTCCATCTGGATGTCCCTCGACCTCTGAGATCCGTTCTGTCTGCTTCAAACGAAGCACACGGGCCCGATGAAGCAGACAGAACCAAGGTTTGTTTGTCAGGTGATCTCGGAGGTGGGGACGGGGCGGTGCTCGCGGAGGGAGCGCCAGGCGGCGAGGCCGACGACGAGCGGGGCACGGCCGTCGTCGGCCGAAACCGGCGAGACGCCGCCCCCGTCGACGTACTCGCGGAACGCTTCCCACTGGGCGACGTACGACGGGATGTAGCGGTCGAGGAAGAAGAACGGCAACAACGGCGCCGCGGTGCCCGCCGCGGTTCGGCGCACGCCGCTGTGGGCGAGCGGGTTGTCGGACGCCGCCATCCCACCCGACCCGAAGGCCTCGACGCGCTGGTCGTAGCCGTACACCGCCTGACGGCTGTTGTCGATCGTCGTGATGCAACCGTTGTCGTGGCGCAGCATCACCGCGGCCGTGTCGACGTCGCCGGCCTCACCGATCGCCGGATCGACGCGCACAGCACCTTGGGCGTACACCTCGACGACCTCGCTGCCGGTCACGTAGCGGGCCATGTCGAAGTCGTGGATCATCATGTCGAGGAAGATCCCGCCCGACACCTCGATGTACTCGATCGGTGGCGGCGCCGGGTCGCGGCTCGTGATGCGGACGAGGTGGATGTCGCCGAGCAGACCGTCGGCGACCGCGTCGCGCACCGACTTGTGGGCGGGGTCGAAGCGTCGATTGAACCCGATCTGGATCGGCACGCCGGCCTCGCGCACGATCGCCAGCGCCTCGTCCACCTGAGCGAGGTCGAGCGAGATCGGCTTCTCGCAGAAGATCGCCTTGCCGCAGCGGGCGGCCTCCGTCAACAGAGAGACATGGGTGTCGGTCGACGAGCAGATCGCGACCGCGTCGACATCGTCGGAGCCCAAGACCACATCGACGTCGGTGGTGTGCGCGACGCCGAGACGACGACCGACGTCCGCCGCCGCGGCACCGTTGACGTCGTGCACGATCGCCAGGTCGAGGCCTTCGATCTGGTGGGCGATCAGCTCGGCGTGCATCCGCCCGATCCGCCCGACGCCGACTATGGCGACGCGCAGGCCCGGCGTCCCCCGATTCGATCCCGTCATGCCGGGGTCTCTTCCGGACTCGGGACCGGCGCGAAGCCGGCGCCGTCGACCGTCTGGTCGTAGTCGACCACGTTGCCCGTCATCATCCCCGACTCGTCGTCTGACAGGTAGAACGCGATCACCCTCGCCAGCTCCGGCGGCTTGATCAGCCGGCCGAACGGCTGGGTCGCCTCTGCCCGCTCGAGCCACCCGTCCGTCGCGTCGTGCCACCGACGTTGCACGAGATCTTCCGACTCGGTGTCCATCCAGCCGGGGTTGATCTGGTTGACCCGGATGCCGTAGCGCATCAGCGAGAAGGCCGTCGACTTCGTCATGACGGCAAGCGCGCCCTTCGAGACGCTGTACGCGAGCAAGCGGGTCGGGCCGCCGTGGGCGCACACCGAGCCGATGTTGACGACCGACCCCCGAACCCCCTCCCGACGCATCACCTCGGCCGCGCGCTGCAAGACGAAGAACGGGGCGCGGACGTTGATCGCCATCATCCGGTCCCAGTGCTCGGGCGTCGCGTCCCACACGGTGCTGCGATCGGTCATCGCCGCCACGTTCACCACGCCGTGCACGACGCCGAACCGCTCGTCACACGCGGTCACGATCCGTTCCGGCGCGTCGATGTCCTCCATGTCGGACTCGACGAAGATCGTCGGCGTGCCGTCGGCGGACAGCTCTGCCGCCAGCGCGGCGCCGCGCTCCGCCGAGCGCCCGGCCAGCACCAGGCCGGTGGCGCCGCGCCTGGCCAGCTCGCGTGCGGTCGCCTCGCCGAGCCCCTGTGTGCCCCCATTGATGATCGTGACGCTCACACCAACCTCTGCGCTTTCTTCCCGTCGTCCATCAACTGGCGCGCGTCCAGCACCTCGGCCCGACCGCTGACCTCCGGCACACCGACCTCCCAGAAGATCCCGCCCTCGGTCCAGTCGGTCGGGCTGGTCTGCAGCGCGATCACGAACGTGCGATCCGACGCGCGAGCGCGACCGAACGCCGCCTCCAGCTCGGCGATCGACGACACCGTCTCGGCCTCGCACCCCATCGCTCGGGCGTGGGCGGCGAAGTCGACGCGCACGAGCTCGTGGTGGCGGGTGTCCTCGAGCAGGTTGTTGTAACCGACACCACCCTGGTTCATTTGCAGCCGGTTGATCACCGCGAACCCGCCGTTGTCGCACACGATCACGATCAGCTTGTGCCCGGCGAGCACCGACGAGTACAGGTCGGAGTTCATCATCAGGTACGACCCGTCGCCGACGAAGCTGATCACGTCGCGGTCGGGGAGCGCCATCTTCGCCCCCCACGCACCGGAGATCTCGTAGCCCATGCACGAGAACCCGTACTCGCAGTCGAAGCTGTCGAGCGCCTTGGCGCGCCAGCCGTTGTTGAGCTCGCCCGGGAACCCGCCCGCCGCCGTCAGCGCGTAGTCGTTCCGCTCGGCGAGGCGGTCGATCGCGCCGATGACCTGGGCGTACGTGGGCAGTCCCTCCTCGGTGGGGGTCGCGATCTTGTCGATGTAGGCGTGGTACCCCTCGGTCTCGCGGGCGGCGCGATCGGACCAGTCGGAGGGACCGCGCCAGTCGTCGACGATCGGCGCCAGCTCGCGCAGGCACTCACGGGCATCGCCGACGACCACGTGGGCGAGGCGCTTCACGGCGTCGAACCCGGCCGCGTTGATGCCGACGAAC
>DASUEW010000276.1:0-3847 GCA_036274875.1 Ilumatobacteraceae bacterium | reverse complement strand
GCCGAGCTGTTCCGTGGCATCGCTCAGTTCGACGTCCACGTCGTGTGAGCCGATCGTCAGGGCACTGACCCACCGTCGCCGTTGCCCGTATCCTCCTGTTGCGCGAAACCGTGCGAGTCTTCTCGGGCGCCCAGCCCCTCTAGCTCAATGGAAGAGCAGTGGACTTTTAATCCATTGGTTCAGGGTTCGAGCCCCTGGGGGGGCACCTCGCGAAGGAGCGGATGACAGCTCGGGGACCTTGGCCCCTTGCGCGGGGTTGATGCGAGGCGCGTGATGGTGAGGTGCCACCAACCAGACGGATCGCGCGGAGAGCGGCCGTCGGAACACCCGCGGCCGGTTCTGATCATCCGGTTGGGGTCGCCGGGCGGCCACGTCCCGTCGTGCGGCTGGTCGAGGAGACGCCGTGGCGGTGGCGGATCGACCGGTCGGGCGCGATGCGGGTGCCGGGGATCGTGTTCGCGTCTCGCGATCTGTTGCCTGACGTGTCCGCGGACCGTTCGCTCGAGCAGGTCATCAACGTGGCGACCCTTCCCGGCATCGTCGGGGCGTCGTTCGCCATGCCCGACGTGCACTGGGGCTATGGGTTCCCGATCGGCGGTGTCGCTGCCACTGACGTCGACCACGACGGCGTCGTGTCACCCGGTGGAGTGGGCTTCGACATCTCCTGTGGCGTACGCCTGTTGCTGTCGCCCCTCGAGCGCGACGATCTCACCGCCAAGCTCGACGCGCTCATGGACGAGCTCCAACGCGTGGTACCCAAGGGCATCGGCCGCGGGGCGGTATGGGACCCCGTCCCCGATTGCGACCTGGCCCGGATCCTCACCGGCGGCGCCGCCTACGCCGTCGAGCAGGGCCACGGCACACAACGAGATCTGGACCACTGCGAGGACGGCGGCGTGCTCGCCGGCGCCGATCCCGACGCGGTCAGTGACAGGGCGCTCCTGCGCGGCCTCCACCAGGTCGGCAGCCTCGGATCGGGCAATCACTTCCTCGAGGTCCAAGTCGTCGACCAGGTCCTCGACCCCGACGTCGCCAGCGCGTTCGGGCTGCACGCCGGCCAGGTGTGTGTGATGATCCACACCGGGTCACGGGGTCTGGGTCACCAGGTCTGCACCGACCACGTCAAGCGCATGGAGTCGGCGATGGCCCGCTACGGGATCCGCGTCCCAGACCGCCAACTCGCTTGCGTCCCGGTCGACTCTCCAGAAGGTGAGGCGTACCTGGCGGCGATGGCGGCTGCCGCCAACTTCGGTCGCGCCAACCGCCAGCTCTTGTCCGTTGCCGCTCGGCGTGCCTTCGCGCGCACGACCGGGAGCGATCGCCTCGACCTGCTGTACGACGTCTCCCACAACCTCGCCAAGCTCGAGACCCACACGGTCGACGGCGTCCCGCGGCTGCTGTGCGTTCACCGTAAGGGAGCCACGCGGGCGCTGGCACCCGGCCATCCGGACCTGCCTCCTGACCTCATGAGCGCCGGCCAACCGGTGCTGGTGCCCGGATCGATGGGCACCGCTTCCTACGTGCTCGTCGGCGAGCCCGGTGGGGATGCGTTCCACTCCACCTGCCACGGCGCAGGGCGCGCGATGAGCCGCACCGCAGCCCGCAAGCGCACCTCGGGCGCCGCGCTGCGCCGCGAGCTGTCCGCGGCCGGGATCGAGGTGCGCGCCGGCTCCGACCGCGGCCTCGCGGAAGAGGCCCCGTTCTCCTACAAGGACGTCGACGCCGTCGTCGAAACGGTCGAACATGCCGGGTTGGCCCGGCGGGTGGTACGACTCGTCCCGATCGGCGTCATCAAGGGCTGAGCGAACGTCAGACATCGACGAGGAACCGGCAACGGACGCCGGCCGCCTGGGAGTCGACCGCCAGCTCCGACAGCGACACCGCCTTCGGCACGGAACCCGTCGGCACGACCGCCCGCCGGTCCGCGAGGGCGAACACGACATCGAGCCCACCGTCATCGGCGACGCTCACGCTGGCGCGCACGGGCACAGCTTCCGCGGTGTCGAGCGTGAAGATCACCTCCTCGAGGACATCGAGCAGGAGCGACTCCTCGGACCCGGCCCCCAGATACACCTTCCGTTGCTCCACGGTGTCGGCCCGACCAGCGTCGACGTAGATGTCGGCCAGCGCCGCGACCGCCTCCTCACAGCACGCCGCGAAGTCAGGTCCCCACGCCTCCAAGATCACGTCAGCGGTGTGCGGTAGGGAGCGATGCCCGCGCTGGCCGTGAATCATGAACACCATGTTCGCCGCGCCTCACCGGGCGTGATGCCATCGTTTGAGCGGGCTGGGATCTCGAGCGGGCAGCCCACTGGTTGGAGTCGTACGGCCCTGTCGTCGTATCGAGACCGGGCGCACGATCGAGGTGAACGCGAGGAGGTGGCGATGAAGGCCGAGAAGGGTGATCGGCTCGTGATCCGGGGTCATCGGATCGGTGAGCCGAACCGCGATTGTGAGGTGTTGGAGGTGCGCGGCGTCGACGGTGGCCCGCCGTACGTCGTGAGGTGGGAGGTGAGCGGTCAGGAGGCCCTCTTCTTCCCGGGCTCTGACGCCGTGGTCGAACACTACGAACGCACCACATCCTGAAACCATCGGGGCGACCTGTGGGACTTCAGGTTCCAGAGCGGCTGTTGGACCGCCTTCGTCTGAGCGGTGAGGGTGTCGAGACGCATGTGTCATCTCTCGTGTTCGACGGCGACCTCGTGCACAAACGCAAGAAGGCGGTGCAATTCCCGTTCGTAGATCTGAGCACGCCCGACAAGCGCGCAGAGATGTGCCAGCGCGAGGTCGACTTGAACCGGCGCTTCAGCCCGGACGTGTACCTCGGCGTCGAGGAGATCGTCGACGAGATGGGTGGCGTGGTCGACCATGCCGTGTTGATGCGGCGGATGCCGGCTGATCGTCGGTTGGCGACATTGGTGCGTCATCACGTCGACGTGTCCTCGTGTCTACGCAGCGTGGCGCGGATGATGGCCACGTGTCACGCGGGCTCGGTGCGGAGCGAGCTGATCAGTTCGGTCGCGTCGCCGGCCGCACTCACCGATCTGTGGGACCGGAGCTTGCGGGAACTCGAGACGTTCGTGCCGCGTCCGCTCGACGGTTCGGTGCTCACCCGAGTCGATGCGCTCGCTCACCGGTATCTGGATGGCAGGAGCGCTCTGCTGGCCGACCGCATCACTCGGGGACGGATCGTCGACGGGCACGGCGACTTGCTGGCCGACGACATCTTCTGCCTGGACGATGGACCACGGATCCTCGACTGCCTGGAGTTCGACGACCGTCTGCGTTGGGGTGACGTGCTGCTTGATGTCGGTTTCCTCGCCATGGATCTCGAGCGTCTGGGACGTGTCGATCTGGCGCGGATGTTCCTCGATTGGTACCGGGAGTTCTCCGCAGAAACGCACCCGCGCTCGCTGGAGCACCACTACATCGCGTATCGAGCCCTCGTCCGGTCCAAGATCTCCTGTCTGCGAGGTGGCGCAGCCGACCAGATCGAGGCGATCGACTATCTGGCGCAATGCCAACACCACCTGCTCGACGCCCGAGTGCGGTTGATCGTGATCGGCGGCCTGCCCGGCACCGGGAAGTCGACGCTCGCCCGAGGCCTGGGCGACGAAATGGGGTGGCCCGTGCTGCGCTCCGACGAGATCCGCAAGGAGCAGGTAGGTCTCGATCCACAGCAGCGATCGTCGGCACGCTATGGCGAGGGGATCTACTCGCCGAGCATGACCGAGACAACCTACGAGACGTTGCTCGGCGAGGCTGGCGCGCTGCTCACGGGCGGGCTCAGCGTGATCCTCGACGCGTCGTTCTCGAAGGCAAGGTGGCGAGCCGCGGCGGCGGCACT
>DASUEW010000275.1:0-2375 GCA_036274875.1 Ilumatobacteraceae bacterium | reverse complement strand
CTCGTCCTCGGTTCTGCCGTTGTACCCACGAAGCGATGGCGTCGCCACCATGACCTTGTAGGCGGCGGCGATCGAACCGGCATGCGCTTGGATGAGCTGGGCGACCGCGAGGAGGCCTCTGCGGCACCGCTCACGTTGGGTCTCGCCGGGCCGGGGTACGGCGACGTGGTCATTGAAGTGCACCAGCCATCGACGGGGTTGTTCGAAGACCAGATCGTCCTTGCTGGGGAAGTGCCGGTAGGCGGTGCGCCGCGACACGCCCGCGGCGTCGGCGACGTCGTCCATCGTCGTCTCCGCGAAGCCCCGCGCGCCGAACAGCGCGACGGCCGCGTCGGCGATCGCGGCGCGTGTCTGCTCGTGTCGACGTTCCAGGAGGTTTGGCATAACGTGTAAGAGTGGCACTCCGTGCCACGTTCATGGTACCGTCGCCGAATGAGCACCGCACAGCGCGTCTTTCTCGGCTACGGCACCGCCATCTTGTTCGTAGGCTTCGTGTTGGGCACGGTGCTGGGGATGCTACGCATGAAGGCACCGTCGATCCGCGCCCTCGCCACCGCCCATGTCGAGACCCTGATGCAGGCTCCCATCCACTTCGGGCTGGCGTTTGCCGTCGGCGCCGTCGGTTTCGACTCGTCGGCGGCCACGTGGGGGGCGTGGCTGCTCGTGATCGGTTCGGCCCTGCAAGCGACGGGCGTGACGCTCAACTGGATCACCAACACCACCGACCAGTTCGCTCAGCGGTCGCCAGGCTTTCTGGTCAACTCGTTCAGCACGTTCATCGTCTGGCCGGGGCTGCTCATCACCGGTTTCGGCGTCCTCGACAACCTCTGATCCGGTCAGGCGGTGTGGACGAGATCGAGTTCGAGCCAGCGGGCCAGGTCGGCGATCTCGCGATCGACATCGGCTGTCATGGTCTTGGTGAACTCGACGTCGCGGTGGACCACGTCGACCCGCAACACGCCGGCCTTGCGGTCGGCGGTGGCGTCGAGCTTGCCGACCAACCGATCGGAGTACAGGATCGGCAGCGCGAAGTATCCCCAGCGACGCTTGTCCGCCGGCTTGTACATCTCGAGTTGGTAGTCGAACTCGAAGATCTCGGTGAGGCGCTTGCGGTCGTGGATCAGGCGGTCGAACGGTGACAGCAGGGCCGCCCGGCCCTCGAACGGCTGGCCCAGCAGCGACGGGTCGACCCGCCGCGCTCACCCCACAACACATCTGGACCAGCGGCGCAGTCCTCGACCGCGTCACACTCACCGTCACCGAGATCGGTCCGAGCTTCACGATCGCCCGTGGGCCCGACGGCTCGATCTGGGGAACCGCTGGCATCGCTGGCTCCTCGACCGCCGAAAGCATCGCCATCCGATTGGCACCCGGCGATACACGGACTGAGACACATGCGCAGCAGAAGGGGCTCTGCGGGGATCAACCCGGAACGTCACACCCCGGTGCGTACCATGGGCACATGTTCGACGTGCCGGTCAGCCTGTCGCCCTCACGGGTCGAGGCGTTCACGTCGTGCCCGATGGCGTTCAGGTTCGCCAGCATCGAGAAGCTGCCCGAACCGCCCGGCATCCACATGACGCGCGGGTCGCTCGTTCACCGCGCCCTCGAGTTGTTCTTCACGTCGCCGGCCGCCGACCGCACCGCGGCACGGCTCTACAGCGCGCTCGAAGCGGCGCTGGTGGAGTACCGCACCGATCCCGAGTTCACCGGTCTCGCGCTCGGCCCCGACGAGATCACCGAGTTCGAACGCGAATGCCACGAGTTGATCGGCAACTACCTCCGCATGGAAGATCCGACCGCGGTCCGCGAGATCGGGCTCGAACTGCACCTCTCCGCACAGGTCGACACGTTGACGCTGCGGGGAATCATCGACCGCCTCGAGCTCGACTCCGATGGTGAGCTCGTCGTCACCGACTACAAGACCGGTCGCGCCCCGTCGGAGAACTACGAGCAAAAGAGCCTCGCCGGCGTCCACTTCTACTCGTTCCTCTGCGAGCGCGTGTTCGGCCGTCGGCCGCGCGCGATCCGCCTGATGTACCTGAGGACGGGCGAGACGATCACGGCCACGCCGTCGGAACAATCGGTCAAGTTCATCACGACGCGCACCCAGGCGGTGTGGAGGGCGGTCGAGCGGGCGTGCCAGACCGGCGACTTCCGGCCCCGCCCCGGCCCGCTCTGCAGCGGATGCGCGTTCCAGGAGTGGTGCCCGGCGTTCGGCGGTGACCCCGAGCGGGCTGCCGTCGAGGCCACGGCGCGCTACGCCCTGTTGGCTCCCGCGTGACGGGCGGGCTGGCGGCTGGTCAGGGCAGTCTCGGCCCCGTCGTCGAGCGATTCGACCAGCGCGCCGATGCGTTGCTCGAGGCCGTTCGCGG
>DASUEW010000274.1:0-3873 GCA_036274875.1 Ilumatobacteraceae bacterium | reverse complement strand
CGTTCATCTGGGCGGGTGCGCCGGCGTGCAGCACGGTCGGGGTGATCCACACATCACCGAGGTGGGGATGGGCGCCGTGTCGCGCCTGGACCTCGCGCTCGAGGACGCTGAGCGCGGCGATCGCGGCGGCGGCCGCACGATTCGGGTTCTTGCCCTCGAACGGCATCGCGCCGTGCGCCATCTTGCCGTGGAAGTCGAGCCGCAGGCGCAGCGCTCCCTTGGCGACGTGGCAGATCTCGCCACCCTCGGGCTCGCAGCAGATCACGGCGTCGACGCCTTCGGCGTGGCCACGCGTCACGAAGTCCTTGGCGCCGGTCATCATGCCCTCCTCGTCGACGAGCGCGGCGAGCACCATCCGCCCCGGGAACGAACCCCTCCGTTGGACGGCGTCGGCGGCGAACAGCATCGCGGCCAACCCGCCTTTCATGTCGGCCGAGCCGCGGCCCCACAGCCGGCCGTCGGAGATGTGCCCGCCGAACGGGTCGACGCTCCACGTGGCGGGGTCGCCCTCGGTGACGACGTCGGTGTGCCCTTCGAACATCAACGTCGGGCCGTGACGGTCGCCTTCGACGATCGCGACCACGTTCGGCCGACCGGGCGCGACGAGATCGATCTGTGGTGACCAGCCGAACGAGCGCATCAGGTCGGCCACGAGTTGGGCGGCCGGTTCCTCGTTGAGACCGCGATCGGGATCGAAGACGCTGGGGACGCGGACGAGGTCCTGCGTGAAGGCGATCAGCCCAGCGATGTCGATGTCACCACTCATGCGTGCTCGCGTGGCCGCTCGCGTGGCGATCACGTGGTCGATGACATGGGAGGGTCGAAGCGGCCGTCGACCGCGGTCCAGCCACCGTCGACGAAGATCGTCGTGCCGGTGACGTAGCTGCTCGCATCTGATGCAAGGTAGACCACCGCACCCACCACCTCGGCCGGCTGTGCCCAGCGCCGCATGATCGTCTTGTCGGCATACGCGGCGTACCACGCCGGCTGAGACCTGATCTGTTCGGTGAGCGGCGTCTCCACGACACCGGGTGCGACGGTGTTGGCGCGCACGCCGAACGGCCCGAGCTCGGCGGCCAACGTCTTGAACAGCATGATTGTCGCCGCCTTGGTGGCCGCATAGGCGCCCTGGCCCGGCTCGGTCGTCAGCGCACGGATCGACGAGAACCCGATCATGGACCCTCGGCCGGCGTCGGCCATGACCTGTCCGAACGCGCGGCACAGCCGGAACGTGCCCTTGATGTTGAGGTCGACGACCTGGTCCAGCTCGTCGTCGGTGTAGTCGACGATGCGCTTGCGCACGTTGATCGATGGCGTCGTCACGAGCACATGGGGCGGGGCGAGGTCGCGACTCGCGGCGTCGACTGCGGTGGCGTCGGTGAGGTCGAGCCCGACCGCCGTTGCGGTGGATCCGATGGCGTCGGCGGTCGCGACGGCGGCGTCGAGCCGAGCGTCGGCACAGATCACCGAGGCACCGAACGCGGCCAGCCCCTCGGCCACGGCGGCGCCGATGCCGCTCCCGGCGCCGACGACGAGCGCCGATCGACCGTCGAGACGGAACAGCTGCTCGTACGCGGGCACGGGCTGGGACCGTACCCCGGCCGGGTGCGAGCCGCCGTCTCGCCGGAGGTCTGACCCGAGCGCGTCGCTGTGAGCCCGCGCCCGCCAGACATCGGAGGTTGACAAGAGTCATATACCCCCCTAGGGTATATGACATGACAGTCGACCTCGAGGCCCAGGCGTCGCACAGCAGCGCTCACCACCAACCCCGGCACGACCAGCACGGCCCCGATCACGGCGGGCACACGGGGCACGACAAGCATGCCGGTCACGACCCGGAGGCGTTCCGGCGCCGGTTCTGGTTGACCTTCTTGCTGACGATCCCGGTCGTCGCTTCCAGCGAGATGGTGATGGAGTGGTTCGGCTACGAGATCGACGGCGTCGCCTGGATCGGGCCAGTGCTCGGCTCGTTCATCTTCGTCTGGGGCGGCCAACCGTTCCTTGCGGGTGCCGTGGCGGAGGTCCGCGACCGCCAGCCGGGGATGATGCTGCTGATCTCGATGGCGATCACCGTCGCCTGGGTGGCGTCGATGTCGACGAGCCTCGGGTGGTTCGACCTCGAGTTCTGGTGGGAGCTGGCGCTGCTCGTGACGATCATGCTCCTTGGCCACTGGCAGGAGATGAAGGCGATCGGGCAAGCGCGCGGGGCGCTGGCAGCGCTCGCCGCGCTCCTGCCCGACGAGGCCGAACGGGTCACATCCGATGGCGGGCTCGAGGTCGTACCGGTCGGCGTGCTCGCGTCCGGCGACCGCGTGTTGGTCCGATCGGGATCGCGGATTCCTGCGGACGGTCGGATCATCGAGGGCGAAGCGGAGGTCGACGAGTCGATGATCACCGGCGAGTCGCGACCGGTCGCCAAGACCGTTGGCGACCGGGTGGTCGCCGGGACCGTGTCGACCGACTCGTCGTTGCGAGTCGAGATCGATGCCGTGGGCGACGACACAGCGCTGGCGGGCATCCAACGTCTCGTCGCCGACGCGCAGGCGAGCGGCAGCCGGGCCCAGGTGCTCGCCGACCGGTTTGCCGCGATGCTGTTCTACGTCGCGACCGGCGTCGCGATTGCGACGTTCGCGGCGTGGTCGCTCGCCGGCGACATGCCGCGCGCGATCGAGACGACGGTGACCGTGCTCGTGATCGCCTGCCCGCACGCGCTCGGCCTTGCGATCCCGCTCGTGATCGCACTCTCGACGGCGGTCGCCGCCAAGCACGGCATCCTCGTCAAGGACCGTCTCGCGCTCGAGCGGATGCGCACTGTCGACGCCGTGCTGTTCGACAAGACGGGCACCCTCACGAGGGCCAACCACGTCGTCACGAATGTGGTGGGTGTTGATCTCACCGAAGCGGAGGTCGTCGCCACCGCCGCAGCCGTCGAGGCCGACAGCGAGCACCCGCTCGCGAAGGCGATCGTGGCGCGAGCCCGCGACATCGGATCGATCCCGGAGGCCACCGGGTTCCGTGCGCTCACGGGCCGAGGAGTCGAGGCCACGATCGACGGCGTGGTCTACGCGGTCGGTGGACCGTCATTCCTCCGCGAACGCGGCCTGACCGAGCCCGACGAGATCTCGAGCCGGACTCATGAATGGATCTCGCACGGCGCATCCGTACTGCACCTGGTGCAGGGTGACCGAATCGTCGGCGCGCTCGCGCTGGAGGACGAGGTTCGTCCGGAGGCGCGCCAAGCCGTCGCCGAGCTCCACGCCCTCGGTGTCGGGCACGTGGTGATGATCACCGGCGACGCCCGCCAGGTCGCCGAGCGCGTCGCGCGAGAAGTCGGCGTCGACGAGGTCTTCGCCGAGGTGCTGCCGGAGGACAAGGACTCGGCGGTCACCGGGTTGCAGCAGCGTGGCCTCACTGTCGCGATGGTCGGCGATGGAGTCAACGACGCCCCGGCGCTCGCGCGGGCCGACGTCGGCCTCGCGATCGGCGCCGGCACGGACGTCGCGATCGAATCCGCCGGGGTCGTGTTGGCATCGTCGGATCCGCGGGCGGTAGCCGGAGTCATCCGGTTGTCGAAGGCGAGCTACCGCAAGATGGTCCAGAACCTCGTGTGGGCGGCCGGCTACAACGTCGTGTCGATCCCGCTCGCTGCCGGCGTGCTCGCCTGGGCCGGGGTGACCCTGTCGCCGGCCATCGGTGCGATCCTGATGAGCCTGTCGACCATCGTCGTCGCCTTGAACGCCCAGCTGCTCCGGCGCGTCAGTCTCGTGGCACCGAGCGGCACGACTGACCGCTGACCGCGGCCGTTTTCCCGGTTTGTGTCACCGCAACCGGCGAACTTCGCCGATGTCGGTGACACAAACCTGGGGTTTTGCA
>DASUEW010000273.1:0-3924 GCA_036274875.1 Ilumatobacteraceae bacterium | reverse complement strand
GACAGGCATGGGCCGAGCTCGTTGAACAGTGCGAGCACGGTCCGAAGTGCCTCGCGGTGGGTCGCCAGCGGTCGGTGACGTTCGGCCGTTGTCCCGCCGTGCGTGTGCTCGATGCGCGCGACGTCTTCGCCGATTCGCTCGATGAGCCCCGACGTGAGGCGAGCAGCACGACGCGGATCGACCAGCTCGTACTTGATCGATGACGAGCCGCAGTTGAAGACGAGCACCGTCTCGGTCACGAGTGCGCAACCTCATCGATGTTCACGGCCTGGGCCTGGATCGCGGTAATGGCGACGGTGTTGACGATGTCGCGCACCGTCGCTCCTCGCGACAAGTCGTTGACCGGCTTGTTGAGGCCCTGCCCGACCGGGCCGATCGCGACTGCGCCGGCGGATCGCTGGACCGCCTTGTACGTGTTGTTCCCCGTGTTGAGGTCGGGGAAGATGAACACGGTCGCACGGCCGGCGACGTCGGAGCCGGGCAGCTTCGCCTCACCGACCGAGGCGTCCACGGCGGCGTCGTACTGGATCGGCCCGGCGACGGACAGATCGGGCCGGCGCTCCCTGACGAGGGCAGTTGCCGCTCTGACCTTGTCGACGTCGGCGCCGGTTCCAGACTCGCCCGTCGAGTACGACAGCATCGCGACGCGTGGTTCGATGCCGAACTGGGCGGCGGTGTCGGCCGACGAGAGGGCGATGTCGGCGAGCTCCTCGACGGTCGGATCGGGAATGACCGCGCAGTCGCCGTAGACGAGGACCCGGTCGGCCAGGCACATGAAGAACACCGATGACACGCTCTTCGTTCCGGGAGCGGTCTTGATGATCTGGAACGACGGGGTGATGGTGTGCGCGGTGGAGTGGGCGGCGCCCGAGACCATGCCGTCGGCATGGCCGGTGTGCACCATCATCGTCCCGAAGTACGAGACATCGCGCACGATGTCGCGGGCACGTTCGAGCGTCATCCCCTTGTGGGCGCGCAACCGCGTGAACTCCTCGGCGAACGGCTCGACGAGGTCCGACGTCCTGGGATCGATGACGGCGGCGCGGTCGATGTCGAGACCGAGCGCGGTGGCCCGCGCCCGGACCTGCGATTCGACGCCGAGCAGCGTCAAGTCGACGACCTGTCGCGAGAGCAGTGTCGATGCGGCGCGCAGTATGCGTTCGTCGTCGCCCTCTGGCAGCACGATGTGCTGACGGTTGGCCCGGGCGCGTTCGAGCAGCAGCGATTCGAACATCAGCGGTGTGACCACGGTGCTGCGTGCCACGTCGAGGGTGTGCAGCAGTGAATCCGCAACGATGTGCTCCTCGAACACGGCCAGCGCGGTGTCGATCTTGCGCTGCGTGCCGCGGCCGAGGAGCCCGCGGACGGAAGCCACGATGCGGGCCGCATCGTAGGAGGTGTGCCGCGTGACGATGAGGGGAAGGTGCTCGTCGAGCCCGCGGACGAGCCGGACCACGAGGTTGCTCGGCCGGTAGCCGCCGTTGAGCACGATCCCCGCCAGCGAGGGGAAGCCGTCTGCGGCATGGGCCGATGCGAGTGCGACGAGCAGCTCCTGACGATCACCTGCGGCGATGCAGAGCTGTCCGTCGACCAGCCGCTCGAGCACGTGTTCGACGTTCATCGCGCACACCAACATCTGCTCGGCCTCGCGGTCGAGCAGCGCCTTGTCGCCGTAGAGCATCTCGCCGTCGAGGGCGGTCATCAGGTCGGCGACGAGCGGAGCCGACAGCAGCCGGGTCTCGGGCAGCGCCCACGTGGGCAGGCCGAACTCTGACAACCGGACGCGCATCGCGTCGAGCTGCTCCGGATCGCACCGGTTGGCGACGATGGCGACGGTCACCGCATGCGCTTGTGTCAACTCGGCCGTGGATATCTCGACCAGCTGGGCGACGTCGTCGGGTGTGCGCTCGAACGCCCTCACCACGAGCAGCACAGGAGCGCCCAGGTTGGTGGCGACTCGGGCATTGAACGCGAGCTCGGTGGGACCGGCGACGTCGGTGTAGTCCGAGCCGACGATGACGACGAAGTCACACGTCCGCTCGATCGCTCGATAGCGCTCGACGATCGTCGACAGGGCGGCGTCCGGGTCGGCATGCACCGCCTCGTACGTCACGCCGACGCACGACTCGTAGCTGAGGTCGACACCGTCGTGCTGGCGGAGCAGCTCGATCACCTGGTCGTCGCCCGTGGTCGAAGAGGTGACGGGACGGAACACTCCCACCGTCTGCACACGGCGAATGAGCAGGTCGAGCAATCCGAGCGCCACGACCGACTTCCCGGTGTGTCCCTCGGGCGAGACGATGTAGGCGCTCCGTGCGCGGGTGTCGGTCACTCCCGCGACACTACGGTGATCGGCGTTGTATCCCGACGGGTGTGGTGCGAGGGTTGCGGCATGGAACCGAGTGCAGAATCGAGTGCAGAGTCGAGTGCAGGATCCAATCCAGAGTCGAGTGCAGGATCCAGTGAGGGCTCGACGACGGTGGATTCGACCGAGAGCTCGGCGGCCGACATCGGTCCGCTCCGTTTCCAGGTCCCCGAACCGTCCGCCCGTCCGGGCGATGAGCCGGACTTCTCGTATCTGTCGGTCCCGCCGGCCGGTGAGGTTCGGCGCCCGGACATCGCGGTCGAGCCGTTCGAGATCCGCGACCTCGCCGACTCGATGATCCGCGTGCTCGACGCCGACGGGCACGCCGTCGGCGCGTGGGCCCCCGACATCGACGTCGAGGCCCTGCGTCGCGGGTTGCGGGCGATGGTGACGACGCGCGCCTACGACGACCGAATGGTGCAGTCGCAACGCCAGGGCAAGACGTCGTTCTACATGCGGAGCACCGGCGAGGAGGCGATCGCCGTCGCGCAGGCTCTCGAGCTCGGCCCGCGCGACATGTTCTTCCCTACCTACCGTCAACAGGGCTGGCTGATCGCTCGCGACTGGCCGCTCGTCGAGATGATGTGTCAGATCTTCTCGAACGAGAAGGATCGGCTCCACGGGCGTCAGATGCCCGTCATGTACTCCGTCAAGGACTTCGGGTTCTTCTCCATCTCGGGCAACCTCGGCACGCAGTTCGTGCAGGCTGTCGGGTGGGCGATGGCGGCCGCGATCTCGGGCGACACCTGCATCGCCTCCGGGGTCGTCGGCGAGGGCACCACCGCCGAAGCCGACTTCCACTACGCGCTCACGTTCGCCGCCACGTACCAGGCGCCCGTGATCTTGAACGTGGTCAACAACCAGTGGGCGATCTCGTCGTTCCAGGGCATCGCGGGCGGAGGTGGCAGCACGTTCGCGGCGCGTGCCATCGGCTACGGGATCCCTGCGCTCCGTGTCGATGGCAACGACTACCTCGCGGTGGTCGGAGCCACGCGATGGGCGAGCGAGCGTGCGAGGCGCAACAAGGGTCCGACGCTGATCGAGTGGATCACGTATCGCGCCGGCGCGCACTCGACGTCGGACGACCCGTCCAAGTACCGACCGGTCGACGAGTGGAAATCCTGGCCGCTCGGCGACCCGATCGATCGGTTGGCGGCGCACCTGGTGACGCTCGGTGCGTGGTCCACCGAACAGCAGACTGCGCTCGAGGACGAGGCCCGGCGAGACGTGCGGGCTGCCGCCAAGGAAGCAGAGGGCTACGGAACGCTGCTCGACGGCCACGTCGCGGGCCGGAGGAGCCTGTTCGAGGACGTGTTCAAGGAGATCCCTCCCCATCTCATCCGCCAACGCACCGAGTTGGAAAGTACGGCGCTGGAGGGCATCGCAATGGAGGGCACGGCGATGGAGGGCACGGCCATGGAGGGCACGGCGTGACGGCGATGCCGATGAACGTGGCGATCCGGTCGGCGCTCGACGTCATGCTCGATCGCGACGAGCACGTGGTCGTGTTCGGAGAGGACGTCGGGTACTTCGGGGGTGTGTTTCGCTGTACCGAGGGG
>DASUEW010000272.1:0-2403 GCA_036274875.1 Ilumatobacteraceae bacterium | reverse complement strand
GAATGTCGAGTAGGCGCGCCCTCTGACCCGCGCGGCCAGCTTGGTCGGAGTGGCTCGGCGCGAGAAGCTGAACGATCTGGCGTCGACCGTCCCCAGGTGTTGCAGCGTTCGACGTAGAGTCGCTTCGTCGTACAGGCGGTTCTCGCGAGACGTGAACTCCGGGAACGCTCGCCCCCAGATCGAATCGGCGTTCTGGTCCGGCGTGCGGGTGTAGATGAACAGATGGCCACCCGGAGCGAGTACTCGGGCGGCTTCTTGAACGAACCCGTCGAGGTCGAAATGGTGCACTGCGTTGAACGTCGTGACGAAGTCGACCGAGCCGTCAGCGATCGGGAGCCGCTCAGCTTGGCAACACGCGACAGGGTGTTGGCCCGGCGCCCCGTCGTGCAACAGCACGAGGAGCATGGCCGGGCTGAGATCGACGGCGTGGACCGTTGCTCGGTCGCCGAGGAGTTTCACCAGTCGTTCTGTGTAGCGGCCGGTGCCGGCGCCGACGTCTACTCCGGTCAGCGGTCCGCTGGGGAGGCGATCTCGAATCTGGTAGACGGCGTCGTCGTCGGTCTGGCGCAGCGATGTGTAGTGCGATGCGACGCGATCGAAGTGCCGCTCAGTGAAAGCATTTCGCCCGCCGATGCGACGCGCGCTGTGTTCATTGAGAGCGCTCATGTCGTGCAGCTACAGTCCGCAGATCACAGGACAGCCGCACATCGATCTTCAGCCGATTGCTCGTACCGGCCGAGTTCGCAGAACATGGTGGTCTCGATGGCGCGCTCCTGAGGGGTGGGCGAGTTCGAGGCGGCGAGCAGGTTGAGAACCGGCCGGATCCGCCGCCTCGAACTCTCGTCGTATTGTTCTCTCGCTCGGTGACGGGATCGGCTCGTTTGTGTTGTGGTTGTGTGGAAATGCGCGCTTGCCCGCAGGCTCGGCGCGCAGCATGTTGTTCTGCTTCCCCTTGGTCGTCCATCATCGTCGTCGTGGCGACACGGATCCTTGTGATCGAAGACGACGCGGACCTGCGTTCGCTGCTGCGGATGATTCTGGAGGACGAGGAATTCGACGTTGTCGAAGCCGCCGACGGCACGAGCGGTATCGCGCAGGCGGACGACTCGGTCGATCTCGTCCTGCTCGACATCAAGTTGCCCGATATCGGTGGGTTCGATGTGTGCCGCCAACTCCGCGCCCGCAGCGGGATACCGATCGTGATGGTGACCGCCCAGATCGACGCCCACGACGTGGTCGCTGGCCTGTCGGCCGGGGCGGATGACTACGTGACGAAACCGTTCGTCCCGAAGGTTCTGACCGCGCGTATTCGCGCGCTTCTGAGGCGCGTACACGCCAACATCGATGACGCCGGTCGACTGCAATGCGGCGATTTGGAGATCTCGCCGAGAGAGGGATTCGCGGCCCGCGCGGGCGTGAACCTGCAGCTCACGAAGACCGAGTTTCGTCTGCTGTGTGACATGGCCGAACATCCCGGTCGGGTCTGCTCCCGGGAGCTGTTGCTCCAGCGGGTATGGGGATACGACTACGCCGGCGACGGCCGCCTTGTCGACTCCCACATCCGCCGACTCAGGACCAAGGTCGAAGCCGACCCCGCCAATCCGACACGGATCGTCACCGTGAGAGGGCTCGGCTACAAGTTCCTCTGTCAATGAAAGCCGCACGACGTTCGCCCGCTTCGCTTTCGCTCAGGTCACGGCTGACGTTGACGTTCGCGTTGGTGACGATGTCGGCCACGTTGGCGGTGTCGACGACAACGTTCCTGTTGGCGAAGCAATACCTCGTCGAGCAACGCGAACGGGCCGCGATCCGCCAGACGTTTCAGAATGCGCGCCTGGTGCGTGACCTACTCCAAGCGGGAGATCAAGAACCCCAAGCGATCCTCGACGACACCGTGGGCGAGGTCGGCACGCTCGCATTGTTGCGTTTCGATGAGCAATGGTACGCCTCCGGCGTTGCAGCCGATCCCAGCGATCTGCCGGAGGATCTACTCGACGCACTCGACGACGGCGTCGCCGCCCACCAACGAGTCACTCGTGCCGGCAACCCACGTGTCGTGATCGGCGTTCCGTTGGCCGCTGTCGACGCCGAATATCTCGAGATCGTCCCGTTGGACGTCCTCCAACGAACCATTCGCACCCTCGTGATCTCGCTGCTGATCGGCTCGATCGGCACCACGCTGGCCGGGACGCTCGTTGGGGTCTATGTCAGCCAACGCGTTCTGCGCCCGGTGAAGAAGATGTCGGCGGTCGCTGCCGGCATCACCGAGGGAGATCTGCGGGCCAGGTTGGATGCACGCGGTGACCGCGACCTCGATCCGCTCGTCGCATCGTTCAACGAGATGGTCGACGCCCTACAGACGCGCATCGAGCGAGAGCAACGCTTCGCATCCGATGTCAGTCA
>DASUEW010000271.1:0-6034 GCA_036274875.1 Ilumatobacteraceae bacterium | reverse complement strand
GTCGGCGGCGCGGTGGTCGGGGGCGGAGGCGGCGTCGGGCTCGGGCTCGGCGCACACATCTGCACGGCGGGCAGCAAGAACGCGCTCATGGCGAACGCGCCGAGCGCGCCCTTGCGGGCGGTTCTGATGATCATTCGGTGCTCCTTCTCTGGGGTAGGCACCCAAGACCCAGCCGTCCGCTGCTGGATACAAGAAGTCCGCGGACCCGGTGATCAGTCGCAGGTGATGCCGACGGGATCGCTGACGGCGTCGGGTGACCCGGCCGCGAACGACGGCCTGTTGGCCTCGGCATCGAGATCGACGCCGCTGTCCGTGTCGCACGCCGCGGCTTCCACCGGCTCCGACGTGACCTCGATGGTCGTCGGCGTCTGAGTCGCCTTGCGGTCGGGTTCGACGGCATTGCCGATCGCCGCGCCGCCGAGGACGCTGGCCAGGATCCACACCGCGACCGGCACGTGGAAGTGGCGGTGCCACCACCAGTTGCCCGAGTCCCACCCCGTCGATGAAGACGCGCGCGGTCGAGTGGTGGCCTCACTCAACTGTTCGGAAGTCTCCCAATCGCCCATGACACTGGATCATCGGTGCACAACCACACCCGCTTTAGTGGCAAGCCCGCGATCCGCCGCGACGCCCGCCGCGACGCACCATATTCGTCCCGGCAACCGGCCGTCCACCCGGAGCCCATCCCGGTGATGACCGATGGGCTCATGAGTCGATCGACGTGACTAGCGGCAAAAGAAGATCGCAACCCCCGGATCACCTGGGAACGGTGATTGCGGACCGTTCCCGTCCTTGACGTTCTCTAGATTGTCGCGATGACCGACGCCGCCGCGACCCCTCAGCTCCAGCTCGCGCTCGACTGCGCCGACCCGCACGCCCAGGCCAAGTTCTGGGCCGCCGCCCTGGGCTACGTCGTCGAACACGATGGCGACTTCGTCCAGAAGATGATCGACGAGGGGGAGGAGCTCGGCGCCACCCGCCTCTACGACGGCCGGCAGGGGCCGCACACGTGGGTCACGATGGCCGACCCCGAGGGCAACGAGTTCTGCGTGGCCTGATCAGCGCACCTCGGTCATTCGGTTTGTGTCACCGGAATCGGCGAAGGTCGCCGGTTTCGGTGACACAAATCGCGTTTGGGGTGGTCGGTGGCCGGGCGTGGGTCATGCCGCCGACCCGACGACCACCGGGCGGGACGAGATCGGCGCCAGGACCCGCAGCTCGGGCGGTGCGTAGGTCGGCGCCGCCGCGTCAGCACGGGCGATCATCCTGTACTCGCTGGCGGCCCGCTCGAGGCGGTGGCTGCGGTCGAGGGCGAACTGGAAGTGGAAGCTCCAGTGGTACATGGCGACTCTCCTGTGGATGACACGGTCCTGGTGACTCGGCTTGGATGACATGGTTGAAATTACGTGGCCATCAGGTCCAGAACGGTCCGCAATTCAGAACTAATCTGATCGACATGGCAACCGCATCTCGCCTGCTCAGCTTGCTGGCGATGATGAGCACGCGGCCCCACTGGTCGGCGTTCGAGCTCGCCGAGCGGCTCGAGATCACCGAGCGGACGGTGCGGCGCGACATCACTCGATTGCGTGAGATCGGGTACCCGGTCGAGGCCGCGCCGGGCGTCCACGGCGGCTACCGGTTGGGATCCGGCGGCAAGATCCCTCCGCTGCTGCTCGACGACGACGAGGCGGTGGCGATGGCGATCGGCCTCGCCGCCGCGGCCGGTGCCGGATCGTCAGGGCTCGAGGTTGCGGCCGTGTCGGCGCTCAGCAAACTCGACCGCGTTCTCCCGCCTCGGCTGCGGGAGCGGGTCAACGCGCTCGGCAAGGTCACCCTCGGTCTGCGCGGCACCGAGGTGCCGGCCGTCAACACCGACGTGCTCGTGGTGCTGGCGCTCGCGTGCCAGCGGCCCGAGCGGATCCGCTTCGACTACCGCGACGCCCAGGACCAGACGTCGCACCGCATCGCCGAGCCGTACCGACTCGTGTTCACCGACCGCCACTGGTACCTCGTCGCCAACGACACCGGACGCAAGGCGTGGCGCACGTTCCGCGTCGACCGCATCGCCGACCTGGTGTCGACCGGCATCCCGTTCACGCACGGTGAGGTGCCCGACGCCGCCGCTCAGGTCGCGGCGGGCGTGGCCGTGTGGGGCTACGAGCTGCGCGCCACCATCCGTCTCGAAGCGACCCGGGCGGAGGTCGAGCGGATGATCCCGCCCACGGTCGGGGTCATCGAGCACTCCGATGCGACATCGACGACCGTCCGCATCGGTGGTGAGGCGCCGTGGATCGCCCGCTACCTCGCCGGCCTGAAGTGCCCGTTCGAGGTCATCGACCCGCCCGAGGTCCGCGACGAGCTGCGCGCCCTCGGCCGCCGGCTGGTGCACGACCACAAGCGCTGACTGGCCACATCGGCCAGGGCCCACTCGGCGAGGGCGCGGATGTCAGGCGGCGGCATCGACCGACCCTGTTCGCCCCAGCGGATCATGCTGTCGAGCGGTTGCAGCCCAGGTTGAACGATCGCGTGCATGTGACCGACCGTACGACTTCAACCACGATTGAAGTCAAGGGTTGAAGTCAATAGTTGGAGTCAAGTGTTGACGGCTACTGTCGCTCCGCCAGCGTTCGGAGGGGGACACCATGTCGGGCACACACTGGATCGTCGAGGGTCGCATCGACCCCCGATGGCCGATCAACACCCGCGGCAACATCGGTGAGGTCTTTCCCGAGGTGCTCACCCCGCTGACCTACGAGCTCGGCGTCAAGCCCGCCGAGGCCGGGTGGCGCGAGGCCTACACGATGATGGGCATCACCGACCGGCGTGACTTCGAGACGACCGAACCACCCGTGATCATCGGGCTGTACGGCGGCTACGGCTACCTCAACCTCTCGTACCTGCGGATGCTCGGGGTCCGCGCCCCTGGGTCGTCGCCGGGCGCCATCGACGTCGCCTTCTTCGGCGAAGGCAACCCGCCGCCGTACGAGCCCAAGCCCGGCGACAAGCGTCGAGTGGCGACCGTGCGGATCCTGCGCGTCGTGCTCAAGGCGTTGTCGCAGAAGTCGATGCCGGAACCGGTGGCCGACAGCGAACGGGTCGTCGCCGAGTGGGAGGCCAGGCAGCCCGATCTCGCGACCGCGCGGGACGACGTGCTCCTGCGGTACGTCAACGACTACCCGCTGGTGTTCAAGCAGGTCTTCCGCAACCACATGATCACCACCGGCACCGCGGCCATCGTGTCCGGGGTGTTGTCGGACGGCGCCACGTCGTGCGGGAAACCCGGCCTCGTCACCGAACTGCTCGGCGCCGCCGACGAGGTGGTGTCGGCCCAGTACAGCCAGGATCTCTGGAAGGTCGCTCAGATCGTGCAACGCACACCAGCCGTCGAGGCCGCGTTCGCCGCGGGTGTCGATGGCGTGGGTGACCGCCTCGCCGACCTCGCGGCTGCCGACGAGTTCCGCGCCGCGTTCGACGCCTTCATCGGCCGGCACGGCCACCGTGGTCCGAACGACTGGGAGCTGTCGTCACGAACGTGGGAGAACACACCCGAGCTGGCCTACGCGGCGATCGAGTGCATGCGCCACAGCACTCACGACCTGTCGCCCGCTCCACGTGTCGCCGGCGACGACGCCCGGCGCGCCGATGCGGCGGCGCAGGTGATCCCCCACCTCAAGCTGATCGACAGGGCCAACTTCCGCAAGGCGTTGAGCGCCGCCCCGTGGTGGGCACGTGCCCGCGAGGCGACGCGCGACCTCGCCATCCGCGCCCACAACCCCACTCGCCGCTCGTTCTTCGAGCTCGCCCGCCGCGCCGCGGAGCGCGGTGGCGTCGAGAACCTGCGCGACGTGGCGATGCTCGATCCACGCACCGAGCTGCCGGACTACCTCGCCGATCCGAAGCAGTGGCAGGACCGCATCGCCGAACGTGTCGCGCTGCGCGACCGCTTCGCGGCGGTCGTGCCCCCGTTCTTCATCACGTCGCAATCGGAGGTGCCGAGCATCGAGGAGCTCGAGCGGCAGGAGTCGATGGTTGCGGGCAGCGTCGAGTCCGGTGCGGTGTTGACGGGCGCTCCCGGTGCTGCGGGTGTCGCCCGCGGCCGTGCTCGCGTCGTCCTCGACCCCGCCGACCCGAACGGCCTCGAGCCGGGCGACGTGCTCGTGGCCCCGCTCACCGACCCCGCTTGGACGCCGCTGTTCCTCCCCGCCGCCGCGGTGGTGGTCAACGTCGGCGCCCTGATGAGCCACGCCGTCATCGTCAGCCGCGAGCTCGGCATCCCGTGTGTGGTCTCGGTCGAGTCGGCCACGACGCGGATCGCCGACGGGGCGATGGTCGAAGTCGACGGCGTCGCCGGCACCGTGACGGTCCTCTGAACACCTCTGCACAACCCCCGGTTCTGTCTGCTTCAGATGGCCCGTGGCTTCACTTGACGCAGACAGAACGGGGTTCGAAGGGCCCTGCCGTGTAGGGCGAGGGTGGGATGGGTACCTTCGCGCCATGCCACGCGTGCTCGCTGGCCGTTACGCGCTCGAAGACGAACTTGCCGCCGGCGGGTTCGCCCGTGTGTATCGGGCGATTGACCGGCGGCTGAACCGTCCCGTGGCGGTCAAGGTGCTCGACGCCGGGCGCGTTGCGTCGGCCGACCCGGGGGCGATGAAGCGGTTCGTGCGCGAGGCGAGGTCGTCGGCCGGGTTCACTCATCCCCACGCGGTCACCGTGTTCGACGCCGGCGAGGCGGACGGCGAGCTGTTCCTCGTGATGGAGCTGGTCGACGGTCCGTCGCTCGCCCAGCTGATCGCCGACCGCGGACAACTCCCCGAAGACGAAGCCGTGCGGATCGCGACCCAGGTCCTGTCGGCCCTCGGTGCCGCGCACGCCAGCGGCATCGTGCACCGCGACGTCAAGCCCGCCAACATCCTCCTCGATGCTCGCGGCGATTCGAAGCTCGCCGACTTCGGCATCGCCAAGCGGTTCGACGACCTCACCGACAACCTCACCGCGTCCGGACTCGTGATCGGCACGCTGCGCTATCTCGCGCCCGAGCAGGCGAAGGGTGAATCGGTGTCGCCGGCGTCCGATGTGTACGCCGTCGGCGTGATCCTCCACGAGATGCTCACCGGTGCGCCGCCGTTCGCCGACGAGAGCCTGCTCGCCGCGGCCAATCGGGATCGACACCCCGTGCCGCGCGTCGACCACGTGCGAGCTGACGTCACGCTGCCGGTCGCCGACGCGGTGGCGCGCGCATTGGCCCCCGATCCCGCCGACCGGTTCGACTCGGCCGAGGCGATGATTGATGCCCTACGGGCGGGAGCCGGGCCGACGGGCGGACCGACGAACGGCCGCGAGAGGGCCGCTGTTGCGGCCGCTGGCGGCGCCCCAGCAGGCGTCGCGACCACGATCCAGCCGCTGGCCGCGACCCAGGTGATGCCGCGCCCCGCCGGATCGACCGGCCGTTCGCGGGCGCTCATCCTCTTCGGCATCCTCTGTCTCGTGGGCATCGCGGGCATCGCGCTCGCCGCCCGCGACGATCCGTCGGGGAACGACCTGTTCGCAGCGACGACCGACAGCGCCGCCCCGAGCGAGGTCGCGCAAACCACGCCCGCCACGGAGCCGACCGCAACGACGACGATCGTCCCCACGACCACGACGGTCGCCCCGACCCAGCCACCGACGAGCACGGTGCCGACCGTCCAAGTGCTGGTGCCGGGCTTCCCCGTCCCCGTCGACATCGAGGACTTCCTCGATCAACTGGCTGATGATCCGTCGGTCATCGGGACACACGGTGTGGACATCGAACACGAGCTCGATCGTGTGCTTCGCGAGAGGTCCGATCGCAAGCAGGCCGATCGCGCCGCCGAGCTGATCAGAAACCTCCGCGATTGGGCCGACGACGAGAGCCTCGCGGTCGTCGTCGCCGACTTCCTCATCGAGCGGCTCGCGCCGTTCGCGGGCGATGGCCAGGGCGACGACGACTGACGATCCCAAACCCGGCGAACCGTCTGCTCCAGATGCCAGCGCCGCTGCATCTGACGCAGAC
>DASUEW010000270.1:0-3321 GCA_036274875.1 Ilumatobacteraceae bacterium | reverse complement strand
GTCGATCACCCGCGACGTCTCTGGCGAGGGCGTTCAGCAGGCGTTGCTGAAGATCCTCGAGGGCACCCAGGCCTCGGTGCCGCCCCAGGGCGGGCGCAAGCACCCGCATCAAGAGTTCATCCAGATCGACACCACCAACGTGTTGTTCATCCTCGGAGGCGCGTTCGCCGGTCTCGAGCCGATCATCGAGAGCCGCATCGGCCACAAGGGCGTCGGTTTCCACGGCGTGGTGCGGTCGAAGAGCGAGCGCGATCCGGGCGAGTTGTTCGCCCAGGTGTTGCCAGAGGACCTCGTCAAGTTCGGGATGATCCCCGAGTTCATCGGCCGTCTCCCGATGGTCGGTGCGGTGCGCAGCCTCGACCTCGACTCGCTCGTGCGGATCCTCACCGAGCCGAAGAACGCGCTCGTCAAGCAGTACCAGAAGGTTTTCGAGTTCGAAGACGTCGAGCTCGAGTTCAGCGCCGACGGCCTGGTTGCGGTCGCCGAACAGGCGCTGTTGCGGGGGACCGGCGCGCGCGGCCTGCGGGCGATCCTCGAAGAGGTGCTGCTCAACACCATGTACGAGCTGCCGGGACGCACCGACGTGGGTCGCGTGCTCATCGACGAGAAGGCCGTGCGGGAGAAGGTCAACCCGACGCTCGTGCCCCGCGAGACCGGCAGGGCGACGCGGCCTCGTCGGGCCGCATCCTGAGCGATCGCGGCGGCCGCGCTCCAACGATGCTGTACGCCGACGCGCTCGCGTACCTCGATGATCACGCGTCGTACGAGAAGACTGGTCGCATCACGTCTCCGAGCCTCGAGCCGATCACGCGACTCACCGCAGCGATGGGTGATCCGCAGCACGCGTGTCCCGTGATCCACGTCACCGGCACGAACGGCAAGGGGTCGACGGCGCAGATGATCACCCGCTTGCTGATGGCACACGGGTTGACCGTCGGCACGTACACCAGTCCGCACCTCGAACGGGTCAACGAGCGACTCTCCCGTGATGGTGAGCCGATCGGCGACGACGACTTCGCCGAACAGGTGGCTGCGATCGCCGACCTCGAAGCCCTCATCGGAGTCCGGCCGACCTACTTCGAGACCTTGACGGCCTCGGCCTTCCGATGGTTCGCCGACATCGCCGTCGACGTCGCCGTCGTCGAGGTCGGACTGCTCGGGCGATGGGATGCGACGAACGTGGTCGAGGCGCAGGTCGCGGTCGTCACGAACATCGGCATGGACCACACCGAGTTCGCCGGCCCGACGCTCGCCGACATCGCACGGGAGAAGGCGGGCATCATCAAGCCCACCAGCGCGGCGGTGATCGGCGAGACGCGCCCCGAGCTGCTCGACGTCTTCGAGGCGGCTGGCGCGGCGTCGTTGTTCGCGCGCGGGGAGCACTTCGAGACGCTCGACAACGCGCTCGCCGTCGGTGGGCGCCTGCTCGAGCTGCGCACACCGACCACGATCTACCCCGACCTCTACCTCCCGCTGCACGGCAAGCACCAGGGCGACAACGCGGCGGTTGCGCTGACCGCCGTCGAGACGTTCTTCGCCAACCCGCTGTCGACGGACGTGGTCGAAGAAGCGTTCGCGAACGTCGTCGCGCCGGGGCGCTTCGAGGTGATGGGCGCCCAGCCACTCGTGATCGTCGACGGCGCTCACAACCCACCGGGTGCTGACAGCTGCGCCCAAGTGTTCTTCGAGGACTTCCAACCCGATGGCCGGCGTATCCTGGTCGTCGGCACGTTGCGTGATCCGGCCGAGATGGTCGCCGCCCTGCGCGCCGACGAGTTCGACGTCGTGATCGCGTGCACCGCGCCTTCACCGCGGGGCGTGGATGTCGCCGACGTCGCCCGCGCCGCGAAGGAACTGGGATGCGACTCGGTCCTCACCGCCGACACCGTCGAACGGGCCTGCGCGCTGGCGCTGCGGACGGCCGACGTCGACGACGCGATCCTCGTCACCGGCTCGCTCTACCTCGTCGGCGACGCCCGATCGGCGTTGCGGCGACTCGCGCAGCAATGACCGGGCGACGTTCCCCCGGTCCCCACCCTCGTTCGCCGTCCGGGCGCCGGTAGCCTCGCCGGACATGTCCGATCGCACCCTGGTCCTGCTGAAGCCCGATGCCGTCGAGCGCGGCCTCGTCGGCCAGATCGTCCAGCGGTTCGAGCTCAAAGGCCTCCGGATCGTCGCCATGGACCTGCGAACCCTCGACCCCGACACCCTGGCTCGGCACTACGAGGAGCACGTCGGCAAGGGTTTCTACGACGATCTCGTGAGCTTCATGGGTCGGGGACCGGTCGTGGCCATGGTGCTGGAAGGCCCGGAGGACACCTGGGAGGTCGTGCGCACGTTGGTCGGCGCGACGAATCCACGCAAGGCCGACCCCGGAACCATCCGTGGCGATCTCGGCATCCTGTTCACCGAGAACCTCGTGCACGCCAGCGACTCGCTCGCCAGCGCCGCCCGCGAAGCCAGCATCTTCTTCCCGGATCTGTAGCATTCGCGATATGGCCCGCAACAACCCGCTGAGTCTCGGGCGCGACCTCGCCATAGATCTCGGCACTGCCAACACCCTGATCTACGCCAGGGGGCTGGGAATCGTCCTCGACGAGCCTTCGGTGGTGGCCATCAACGTCAACGACGGCCGGCCTGTGGCGGTCGGCCTCGAAGCCAAACGGATGATGGGTCGGACGCCGAACCACATCAAGGCGATCCGCCCCCTGAAGGACGGCGTCATCGCCGACTTCGAGGTCTGCGAGAAGATGCTGCGCTACTTCATCCAGAAGGTGCACGCCAGCAAGTGGTCCAAGCCGCGCATGGTCATCTGCGTGCCGTCGGGCATCACCGGCGTCGAGCAGCGCGCCGTGCAAGACGCCGCCGAGTACGCAGGCGCTCGCAAACCGGTCCACATCATCGAGGAGCCGATGGCGGCGGCGATCGGCGCCGACCTGCCAGTGCACGAGCCGAGCGGCAACATGGTGGTCGACATCGGCGGCGGTACCACCGAGGTGGCGGTCATCTCGCTCGGTGGAATCGTGACGTCCCAGTCCGTGCGCGTCGCCGGCGACGAGCTCGACGACGCGATTCTGCAATACGTCAAGAAGGAGTTCTCGCTGGCGATCGGCGACCGGACGGCGGAAGAGATCAAGATCCAGATGGGGTCCGCGTGGCCGATGGAGGAGGAGCTCACCGCCGACATCCGCGGCCGTGATCTCGTCAGCGGTCTGCCCCGCACGATCCAGCTCACCACCGAGCACGTGCGTGAGGCGCTCGCCGAGCCCGTCGCCGCGATCGTCGACGCCGTCAAGACCACACTCGACAAGACCCCGCCCG
>DASUEW010000269.1:0-4573 GCA_036274875.1 Ilumatobacteraceae bacterium | reverse complement strand
GGGTGTGGCCGGGACGCATCCAGTTGCGGGAGTTGGCCTTGAGCAGCATCCCGACCGGGCCGTCGTACGGGATCGGGTACGGCACGGGGCGAACCGTGCGGATCTCGTACGTGCCGTCGGCGTCGGTGCGGTAGATGCCGCGCAGGTTCTCGGGGGTCTGCTCGTCGGGCTGCTGACATGCGTAGAAGCCGTGCGAGGCGTTCTGCCAGCAGTCGAGCACGGCACCTTCGATCGGGTTGCCGTCGACGTCGGTCACCCTGCCACGGATCACGACGCGATCACCCTCGTCGGGGTCGACGAGCATCGACTCGCCCTTGGCGCGCTCGGGTGAGTCGGGCACGTAGAACGGTCCGAGCACGGTGTTCTCCGTCGTCCCTGTGCCTGCGCTGTACGTCAGCATCTCGACGAGCGTCGACACGCCGAGCGTGTCCGACAGCAGGATCCACTCTTGGCGGGTGTCGTCGCACATCTGCCCGGTCGCGGTCAGGAACTTGATCGCCTCGAACCACTCGTCGCGTTGGAGGTTGATCTCCCGCACGAACGCGTGGAGGTGCCGCACGGCGGCCTCCATGACCTCTTTGAGCCGAGCGTTCGGCGCGCCGGCGTACCGGCCGAGCACTTCCTCGACGAGCTCGTCGGGAGCTGACATTGGTGGTCCTCCTCGGTCGGGGCGATCGATGCGCCGATCCGCCCGCAGACTTAGAAGTTACGCGGCGCACCAGGCGACGAATGCAGTCGACGTTCGCCAGGGACGTATCAGACGTTCACCAGGTCGCGCCTTCGATCGCGTCCCAGCAGCGACGGGTCAGCTCGGCGCCGGCGAAGTAGGCAGCACGGGCCGAACGACGCTTGTCGTCAGTGTCGAGGTAGCGCTCCGCGAACTCGCCGACGTGACCGCCGTGCTCCTCGTCGACGGTGATGTGGATCGTGTGGAACGCGTAGTCGTCGGGCTGCAGCACGTCGGCGTAGTGCTCCCGGAAGCCCTTGACCGCTTTGATGTAGGCGGCGGGGATCTGGTTCTCGATGCCGAGGATGGCGCCGAACTGGAACTCGTGCCACGGACGCTGATGCGCGAGGTTGTAGAGCAGGCTCTCCGACGCCACAGCCGCCACGTTGGGAGTGGCCTCGGTGATGACGGTGTCGGGCGCGCCGAGCGCGCGGGTGAACTCGAACAGCCAGTGCAGGTGGCTGTGACCCGACTTGGACTGGGTGCCGAGCACCTCCTCGCTGATGTTCTCGATCAGCCCGTCGGTCATCTCGTACGGCACTCGCGCCAGCCAGATCGACAGGAACCGGCGGGTGTGATAGGTGACGCCCCAGTAGTGCTGGCGGGCCCAGCCCACGAGCTCCTGCGGTGTCGCTTCGCCGACCGCGACGCGCTCCACCCAGTCCGCCTTGTCGAGCGTGCGGCCCGACGCGAACAGCTCTTCGCGCAAGTCCTTCACGAATGTCTCACCGTCGAAGCTCATGTCGCACTCCCCTCATCAGATCGTCGGGCTGATCACGCGGCCGAACCCGTCGGCCCCCTGTCGTCGCGACGTTGCGTCGCGACCTTGCCACGCGGGCGACCATGGTGGAAGCGTGCCGTTGCCCAAAGGCGAACGGTGCGGCCGAAGCGGGTCTGGAAGGGCCATCGGCTCCACGACGAATCGGGAGAATCGGCTTTGTCGGTCTGCGTTTGCGGTCGCTGCAGCACCTCGGCCGTGGGCCGTGAGCCGCCGTCAGACCACCGGCAGCGTGACGGGCGTGGCATCGACGAGCGGACTGACGTCGGCCCGCACCGTCGCCAACGCTCCGTTCTGGGTCGACGCGTAGGTGATCGAACGCAGTGTCGTGCCGTCGAACTCGAGCGCGACTTCGACCGGCCCGTCGCCGGCTAGGGACAGCACCGACGCCGGATACGTGCCGGTGAGCACGGTCGGACCCGCCCCGTACGACGAGACGACGATGCTGGTCGGGCTCCGCAACGCGCCGACCGGGTCGACTGCCGGTGCCGGCTGATCGAGCTCGGACCAGCTTCCGTCGGCGAGCACCCACGTGCCCTCGAGCGTGATCGCGTACGAGACCGTCGACCCTCCGGTCGTGACGTTGACCCGCGTCCCCTCGCCGACGCGGTCGCCGTCGGCGGTCACGGCGACGACGTCGTTGACGGTTGCGACGGTCGCGAAGTGGTAGCCCCCGGCGATGGCGTCGAACGCCGCGGTCAGCAATGCCAGCGGGTCGGGCGGGGGATTCGTGATCGGTGGCGCCTCGGTGCCGGCCGGGACAGCCGGCGTCGACGATTCGGACGGAACACCCGTCGTCGGTGGGACCGAGTCGATCGCAGGTCCGCTCGCAGTGACGAACACCGTCGGGGGCGCGGGAACCGGGGTGGTGCTGGGGCTGCTCTCCTCGATACTGCAACCGGCGGCGAGGCTGACGACGAGACAGAGCGCGAGTGCTGCCGACGCGGCCGGCAGCACGCGCGCTCTGACCAACGGGTCGGCTGGCGACCCGCTGTGTTCAGTCCTCGCCACGATCGTGGCGATGGTTCCCGCGGCCTTCGTCGTTGTCGTGCCGACTCCCGTCACGGGAGCCGTCATCGCCGCGACCCCAGCCCTTGCCGTCGCCGCGGTGATCGTCGTCGCCAGTGTCGGCTTCGGGGTCGATCGGGGTGTTGACGGACGGATCGGCGGCATCGCAACGGATGCGATCGTCGGCCCCGACCTGGAGCTGACCGTCGTCGTCACGGACCTTGATGCGAACGCTCTCGCCGGTGGCGAAGCGGACCTTGACACCGTGATCGCCGGACTTGATCTCGGCCTCTGGCGTGGCGGTGACGTCGGCGATCGAGCCGTCCTCACCAACGGTGTAGTTGATCGTCGCGGTCGTGCCGTCGCAGAGCATGCCGCTCCATGTGTGGGCGCCGACCGTCTCGCCTTCGGGGATCTCGGCGCCCTTGACGCGCGAGAGCCCGATGCTCAACTTGGCGGACGTGTGGTCGTCGCTGGTGCGCAGCGCGACCTTGATCCACAGGGTTCGCGACTGACCGGAGTCGGTGAACTTGATCGCGACCGACGCCCGGGCGTGCTCGCCGCCGTGCTTGTCGCCGGCGTCGTAGTTGGTCTCACCGACCACGAACTCGAGCGGTGAGGTGACCGTGACACCGGTGATGTCGGGGGTCCCGTCGTCGCGGGCGCCGACCGTGAAGTCGACGACGGTCGCCTGACCGTTGTCGAAGAGGTCACCCGACCATTGGCCAGGTCCGCTGACATCGGCCAGATCGGCCGCGCGAGCCTCGATGCGCTCGCCACCATGCTTGGCCTTGACCTTGACGCTGACGCCTTCGACCTCGTTGACGAACATGACCTTGTTCGGCTTCACGGTGGTGGCCGTGAAGTCGCCGGGCTGGTTGAGCGCGACGTCGACCAGGTTGCCACCCGGGTCGATGTTGATGTCGACCACGAGCGGGGCGCCGAACAGCGGGAGCGTCACCGCCGACGAACTGGCGACGACTGGCTCCGCCGCGGCGGCGGGCTCGGCTGTCGAGTCGGTCGGCGGCGGTGTGTCCTCCGCCGAGGCGTGGGCGCCGAAGGCAAACATGCCGACGGCCGCCAACCCGACGGCACGCGCCGCCGCAGCTCGCACTGTCGGACGTGTGATCCTGGATCGATCGGTCATTTGTTTCACTCCTATGACGCCCTGGGGTTGGCGCCACACCAGGCTCGCAGAACATTTCGTGAATGTCACCGCGTTGACCGTAATCAGACCGCAATGTTACTCTCTGCGGTCGGCCACCCGCGATGCTCACCGTCAGTCGGCACGGATCGCGGCGAGCAGGTGACGGAGCGTGTCGCCGTCGCCCGAGGCGACGACGGGGATCGAGAACTCGATCCGATCGACCCGGGTGCGGTACCGCTCGCGGAGCTGCTCGGCGATCGTGTCGTGGGTGCCGACTGTGGCAACCGTGCGGAGCATGTCGTCGTCGACGAGCCCCGACAGCTCGTCCCACCGGTGCGCCTTCGACAGCGCCGCCGCCTGCTCGGCGCGGTCGCTCCACTCGTGCAGGTCGAACACGCGGCGGTACGCCGGAGTCGACAGGTAGAACGCGACGCGCGCCCGCACGGTCTCGGTGACGATGGCGAGCGACGCCTCGTCGGGCGCAGTGGCGACGAGCGGCTTCATGCAGAACTCGATCTCGGAGGGCCGCCGGCCCGCCGCGAGTGCGCCTCGTTCAACGGCCGGCTTCACGCTCTCGTCGATGAATCGGGTCGTGCAGATCGGGTGGAGGCGCACGCCGTCGGCGACCTCGCCCGCGACGGCGCACATGTTGGGGCCGATCGCCGCGACGTGGATCGGGATCTCGGGATGCTCGATCGGACCGGGATCGAACAACGGCACCATCAAGTCGAGGTTGTAGTGCTCGCTCTCGAACCGCAGCGGTTCGCGGTTCTGCCAGCACCGCCAGACCGCCCGGATCGCACCGACCGTGTCGCGCATCCACGGTGCCGGGGCGTGCCATGCCATCCCGAACCGTCGCCGGACGTGTCCTCTGACCTGGGTGCCGAGACCGAGCGTGAACCGGCCACCCGAG
>DASUEW010000268.1:0-6845 GCA_036274875.1 Ilumatobacteraceae bacterium | reverse complement strand
TACGCCTACGATCCGGACGAGGCCGCTCGCCTGATCGAAGAGGCCGGGGTCGCGGGCGAGACGATCACGCTCGTCGGTGAGTCGTCGGGACGCTGGCTGAACGACCGCGAGCTCGTCGAAGCGATTGCCGGCTACTGGAAGGCCACCGGCCTCGAGGTGCAGCTCGACATCCTCGAGTTCGGCGCCTACCTCGACGTGCTGTTCGACCGCACCAACCGTGCCGATGCGATCTTCGTGTCGAGCTCGAACGACATCCTCGACCCCGACCGTCAGCTCAGCACGTACTACCAGGCTGGTGGGATCGGCTCGTCCAACTCCGACGCCGAGCTGTCGGCGCTGATCGACGAGGGCCGTTCCGAGCTCGACACCGACGCCCGGGCGGCGATCTACCAGGACGCCGTCCAGCTTGCTTACGATCAGGCGTACTTCGCGTGGCTCGTCAGCAACCAGGACATCTACGGGTTGAGCGAGCGGTTGTCGTTCACGCCACGCGTGGATTCCAAGTTGCTCGTCAAGGACATGAGCGTGACGGACTGAGCCGAAGCACAAGCTGGGAGCGACAGCGAGACCATGGGACGCTACATCGCACGACGCCTCCTGCAGGGGGTGGTGGTCATCTTCGGTGTGACGGTGTTCGTGTTCGTCGTCACTCGCTTGATCGGCGACCCGGTGAAGTTCATGCTGCCGCTCTCGGCGTCCGAGGAGCAGCGCGAGGCGACCCGCGCTGCCCTCGGGCTCGACCGGTCGATCCCGCGCCAGTTCGTCGACTTCCTCGGCGACCTGGTGCGGCTCGACCTCGGGGAGAGCACGTACGTCCGCGGTCAGTCGTCGCTGTCGGTGGTGCTCGACTACCTGCCGCGCACGTTCCAGCTGGTCGCGTTCGGGATGGTGCTGGCGGTCCTCTCCAGCATCCCGCTCGGCCTGCTGGCCGCACGGAAGCCGAGCGGGCCGCTCGACCGGCTGTTGACGACGCTCTCGCTGATCGGGTTGTCGATGCCGCAGTTCTTCCTCGGCAGCGTGATGATGATCCTGTTCACCGTGAAGTTGAACTGGTTCCAGACGGGCGTCGGGCCGTGGCACAAGCACCTCGTGCTCCCGGCGATCTGCCTCGCGCTCCCTGCCGTCGGACGCCTGTCGATGGTGATCCGCTCGTCGATGATCGACGAGCTCAACACGCAGTACGTGAAGGTGCTGAAGGCCAAGGGCATGCCGAGCCGGCGGATCCTCGGGGTGCACGCGTTGCGCAACGCCGGCATTCCATACGTCACGCTCGTCGGCTGGGAGATCATCCGCGCCCTCGCCGGGTTCACCGTCGTCGTCGAGACGGTGTTCGCCTGGCCGGGCATCGGGTTCATGGCCCGTGAGGCGATCGCCCAGCAGGACTTCTTCCTCATCCAGGCGATCGTGTTCGTGGTCGCCGTGATGGTCGTGGTGATCAGCATCGCGATCGACGTCGTCTACAAGTTCCTCGACCCACGCGTCACCCTCGCGTGAGGAGGCGGCTGCGGTGACGTATACCCAACCCGACGAGTACAGCGCCCAGCTGCACGACGTCGAGGCGGCCGACGAGACGGAGGAGGAGCTCCACGGGCGCCCGTACGAGGTCGCTTCTGCGCTCGAGGGCGGGCTGTTCCGCGAGCTCGTGCGAGACAAGTTGGGGCTCGTCTCCTTGATCTTCCTGGTGGTGCTCCTGGTCAGCGCGATCCTGGCGCCGTGGATCGCGCCGCGCGACCCGAACGAGATCAATCTCAGCGAACGGATGCTCTCACCGGTCTGGCACGGCGGTTCGTGGTCGACGCCGTTCGGCACCGACTGGCAGGGCTACGACGTGTTGAGCCGCCTGCTCCACGGGGCGCGCACGTCGCTGTTCATCGGCGTCATGGTGGTGCTGCTCGCAGGCACGTTCGGTGTCCTCTACGGCGTCTACGCCGGCTACAAGGGCGGCCGCGCCGACCGCTGGCTGATGGGCTGGGTCGATGTCCAGGTGTCGTTCCCCGGCCTGCTCCTCGCCATGCTGCTGATCGCACTGGTCGGCGGCAGCGTCACCTCGGTCACCGTGATCCTCGCCATCAACGGGTGGATGGTGTACGCCCGGCTGACACGCGGCGTCGTGCTGTCGGCCAAGGAACGCCCTTTCGTCGAAGCGGCCGAGCTGGTCGGATGCAAACCGAAACGGGTCGTGTTCAAGCACATCCTGCCCAACCTGATCAGCCCGCTCAGCACCCTCGCCGTGCTCGAGTTCGCGCGCATCATCCTCGCCGAGGCGGCGCTCAGCTACCTCGGTCTCGGCATCCAGTACCCCGGCGTCTCGTGGGGTCTCGACGTCGCTCGCGCCCAGGACCACGAGCTGTTCGGCAACCAGTGGCTGATCATCTACCCCGGCATTCTGCTCAGCCTGACGGTGCTGTCGGCCAACTTGCTGAGCAGCTGGCTGCGGGTCGCCCTCGATCCCCAGGAGCGCGAGAAGCGGTTCGCGGCCACCGCCATCGGTTCGGGCGCCAAGACGTCCGGCGGCGGCCTGTGACCACCGAGGCGATGACCGGCAACATGCCGCACGATCACGACGCGACGCGCGACGAGGCTCGGCACGCGGACGAGCCGGCTGGGTTGCTCGAGGTCGACCATCTGTACGTCAAGTTCTTCACCCGTCGCGGCGTTGTTCACGCCGTGCGCGACGTGAGCTTCACGGTTGGCAGAGGTGAGACGGTCGGCCTCGTCGGCGAGAGCGGCTCCGGCAAGAGCGTCACGGCGCAGGCACTGATGGGACTCATCGACCTCCCGGGACGCATCACCGGTGGTGACGTGCGGTGGAAGGGCGAGTCGCTGGTCACCGACGCCACGGCGACACTGCGACGGGTCCGTGGCAAGGAGATCGCGATGATCTTCCAGGACCCGATGACATCGCTGAACCCGTTGTTCACGGTCGGCTACCAGATCGTCGAGGTGCTCCGGCGCCACATGGGGATGCGCAGGCGTGCTGCCCACGAACGTGCCACGGAGCTGCTCGACCTGGTCGGCATCGCCAACCCGACCGAGCGCGTCGACCAGTACCCGCACGAGATGTCGGGCGGTATGCGCCAACGCGTGCTGATCGCGATGGCCCTCGCCTGCGAGCCGGAGCTGCTCATCGCCGACGAGCCGACCACCGCCCTCGATGTCACGATCCAGGCCCAGATCCTCGAGCTGATCGCCGACCTCCAGCAACGCCTCGGCCTGTCGGTGCTGCTGATCACCCACGATCTCGGCGTGGTCGCCGGGCTGTGCGACCGGGTGGCGGTGATGTACTCGGGCAAGATCGTCGAGCTGGCGCCCGCCGAGGACCTCTACCACCGCCCCGGTCATCCATACTCGGCGGGACTGTTGCGCAGCACACCACGCCTCGACGTCGTGATCCCCCGCCTCGTCTCGATCGAAGGGGCGCCGCCTGATCTGGTGAACCCTCCCACCGGATGCGCGTTCGCAGCCCGCTGCGCGCTCGCCGTCGAGCAATGCCTCGACGCGACGCCCGGCCTGCGCATCCACTCGCCATCGCGGCGGGTCGCGTGCTGGCGGCCGTTCGAGGCACCGTTCGAGAACATCGCGGTCGGCGCCGTCGCCGACGGTTCGCCGATCGACGGTCCAGTGGGGAGCCCGCCGTGACCATCAGCACCGAGGCGCCGACCACGCGTGGGCCCAACCCGGCGCCGCCGCTCGTCGAGGTCGATTCTCTCTCGATCAGGTTCCCGATCGGCCGGTCGGGTTTCTGGGGCGGCAGCATGCGATATGTCCATGCCATCGACGACGTCAGCGTCACGATCGGCAAGGGTGAGACGCTGGGGCTCGTCGGCGAGAGTGGATCGGGGAAGACCACGTTCGGGCGCGCCGTGCTGCGTCGGCTCCAGCCATCCGCGGGCACGATCCGCTTCGACGGCGCCGACATCACGAACGTGCACGGCGAGGAGCTGCGGGCATTGCGCCGCAACATGCAGCTCGTGTTCCAGGATCCGTACGCGAGCCTCAACCCACGGATGACCGTGCTCGAGCTCGTCGCCGAGCCACTGGTGGTCCACGGGATCGCGAAGAACCCCGGCGCGGCGCGTCCGCAGGTCGTCGATCTGCTCGATCGGTGTGGCCTCCCCGAGGACGCCGTCGATCGCTATCCACACGCGTTCAGCGGCGGCCAACGCCAGCGGGTCGGCATCGCACGCGCGCTGGCGTTGCACCCCGCGTTCATCGTGGCCGACGAGCCGGTCTCGGCGCTCGACGTGTCGGTGCGCGCTCAGGTCGTCAACCTCCTCCAGGACCTCCAGCACGAGTTCGACCTGACCTACCTGTTCATCGCCCACGACCTGTCGGTGGTACGCCACATCAGCCATCGCATCGCGATCCTCTACTGCGGTCGGCTGGTCGAGCTGGCGAGCACGAACGACATCTACGAGCACACGATTCACCCCTACACCGAGGCGTTGCTCTCGAGCGTGCCGATCCCCGACCCGCCGGTCCAACGGGCGCGGCAACGGATCGTGCTGTCGGGTGAGATCCCGAGCCCGGTCGATCCGCCCCCCGGCTGCCGGTTCCAGACGCGCTGCCCGCTCGTCGAGGCGCGCTGCCGGGTCGAATCGCCGCCGCTCGAGGAGAAGGCTCCGGGCCACTGGGCCGCCTGTTTCGTGCGCTGATGATCCGCGATCCGATTCCGCCCTCGTCACCGTCCTCATCGTCCTCGACGTCTGCGACGCCCGCGACGTCGGTCGAGGCGCCGGCGACGAGCATGACGAAGGCGGCGCTGGTGGGCATCGCGGCCGGCTTCCTGTCGGGCCTGTTCGGCGTCGGTGGCGGGATCCTGCTCGTCCCCGCGATGGTCATCGTGCTCAAGCTCGGCCAGAAGCTGGCGCACGGCACGTCCCTCGCGGCGGTGCTCCCGATCGCGATGTCGAGCCTGTTCGGCTACACCATCGAGGACAAGGTCGACTGGCCGGTCGCCGCACTGCTCGCGCTGGGCGCCATCGGCGGGGCGGTCCTCGGCACCCACTTCCTGCACCGCCTGCCCCAACGCGCGGTCGGGTGGGCGTTCACCGTCGTGTTGATCGCCACCGCGGTGCGCCTCGTCGTCGACAACAGCGACGCCGGCGGACGCGCCGAGCTGTCGATCGTGATCGCCATCGGGCTAGTCGTCGCCGGGTTCTTGACCGGCGTCCTCGCCGGCCTGCTCGGCGTCGGCGGCGGGATCGTGATGGTGCCGGCGATGGTCGTCGGGTTTGGCATCCCGGCGGCGGTCGCCAAGGGCACATCGCTGGCGGTGATCATCCCGACTTCGATCATGGGCACGTTGCGGAACCGGACGAACAGAAACGTCGATCTTCGTCTGGCCGCCGTCGTCGGCATCGCCGGTGTCGTGTCGGCCTACGGGGCGTCGAAGATCTCCGTCGGACTCAGCGAGACGACGTCGAACCGCCTGTTCGCGGCGTTGCTCGGCGCAGTCGCAGTGCGGATGATGTGGCAGTTCGTGCGCTCGCCGCACGACGACTGAACCGCCCACTCTCCCCTGTTTGTGTCACCGCTACCGGCGAAGTTCGCCGGTTGCGGTGACACAAACCGTGGGAAAGGGGGCTTCGGGGAGCTCACCGGAGGCGTTGCGGCGCCACCTGACGGATGAGCGTGGCGGCTCCGTCGAACCCGGCGTCGGCACCGACGAGTTGCGACGTCAGGAGTGCGGCCATCGACGGTGCGGTCTTGATGCCGGCACCGCCCTGACCGACGAGCCACCAGAACCCCGGGGCACCCGGATCCTCACCGAGCACGGGCACGCGGTCGGGTGCGAACGTGCGCAGACCGGCCCAGGCGCGCCGCACCGATCGAACCGGCACCTCGGTGGCCGCTGCCAACTCGTCGAGGGCGCGGGCGACGTCGATCTCGTCGGGGCGGGCGTCGCACGGCTCGCAGGCGGTCTCGTCGGCGGGTGACACGAGGAGCCCGCCGGTCTCGGGCGCGACGTAGTAGCGCCCGGCGATGTCAATCACGAGCGGCCACGCACCGACCCACTCGGGCGCCGGGACGATCGCAGCCGTGCGGCGCATCGGCTGCAGCCCGATCGGTGGCACCCCGCACCGCCCAGCCACGACGTCGCCCCACGCCCCGGCGGCGTTGACGATGTGCGTGCTCGCCAACTCGCGATCGCCGATCGTCGTGACCCATCGCGAACGGCGAGGGCTGACAGCGCTGATCGCCTCGCTCGTCGTCAGCACCGCGCTCCCGCGCCTGCGGGTGCCGGCGACGAAGCCGTGGAGCAATGCCGCGGTGTCGATCGACATCGCATCGGGCTCGTGCACCGCCCCACCTGCCACTGCCGGCGGACGGAACCCCGGCAGCAGTTCGAGCGCGGCCTTCGCCGACATCCGCCGCACGGTCGGCGTCAACTGTCGCGCCGCCTCGCCGAACGCGTCCAGACGAGCGGCGTCGTCATGCCGGCCGACCCATGCCAGCCCACGCGGCGCGAGCAACGGTGTCTCGCAGAACGCGTCCGGTGGTGCCTCGAGGAACGGCCTGCTGGCCGCGGCAAGCAGGCAGACGACGTGATGCCCGGACGTCTCCGACAGCACGGACGCCGATCGTCCCGTGGCATGCACCCCCGGGGCCGACTCTCGCTCCACGAGGACGACGCGAGCGTGCTCGGCGAGCGACCAGGCCGCCGCGGCGCCGGCGATGCCCGCTCCGATGACCACGACGTCGTAGGTGTCGTCGGCGCCGGACGACGACTCAGACGGGGTTCGTCGCACCTGGCGGGGTTCGCAGCACCATGCCGAGGATCACGTTGTCCATGTGCTGCGCGGTCGCAACTCGCGCCTTGTCGGCATCGCCGGACTCGAGAG
>DASUEW010000267.1:0-2531 GCA_036274875.1 Ilumatobacteraceae bacterium | reverse complement strand
GAGCACTCGCCACGAGGAGCTCTTGTTCGACCGCAAGCAGCTGCAGATGGTGTGGAAGCTCCGGCGGGTGCTGTCCGGCCTCGCCGCCGACGGCAACGCCGCCCCCGGCCTCGAGCTGTTGATGGACCGCCTCAAGACGTTCCGCACCAACGACGAGTTCCTGAACGAGATCGGCAAGACCCCGTCGATGTGACCGTGGCGATGTGACCGTGGCGATGTGACCGTGGCGATGTGACCGTACCGGATCGACGTGGCCCGGCCGCTCCCGTCACGTGCGGGATGTTCACGCCCGGTTCACGCCACCCAGAGTGTGCATTCTTGTTCGTAGGGTAGTTTTCCGTGCGTGATCAGTCGGATGCGGTCAGTGCTGCACGAGGAGTTCGGCCACATACGACCTCGGCTGCACCTCGCGTTGGGGTTGAGCCGCCTGCTCCCACCGTTCGTCGGCAACCGGGTGCGGACGGCGGTGCTGCGCCTCGGCGGGCTACAGATCGGACGCGGCACGGTGGTCTTCGGGCGGATCACCGTCACCGGGTCGAGGCATCCGGCGAACACGGTGCGCATCGGCCGGTGGTGCTGGGTCAACCGCGGGTGCATCATCGACGCCTCGGCGCCGGTCACCATCGCTGACCATGTGGCGATCGGTCACGATGTGCTGCTCATGACGAGCACCCACGAGGTCGGACCGGCCGGCCGCCGGGCCTCGGCGATGATGATCGCCCCGGTCACTATCCGCCAGGGGGCGTGGATCGGTGCCCGCACGGTCGTGCTGCCCGGCGTCACGATCGGCGACGGCGCCGTCGTCGGCGCGGGTGCGGTCGTGAACCGCGACGTCGCGGCGAACACGCTCGTAGGTGGCGTCCCAGCGCGCGAGTTGCGGCACCTCGAGGGCGAGGACCCACCGGGAGAGCATCCCGGCAACGAGCAACCGGGCAACGAGCAACCGGGCAACGAGCATCCCGACAACGAGCAACCCGGCAACGAGCAACCCGGCGGCGGGCCGATAACCTTGAGTCCCATCCTCACCAGTCTTCGAGCGGAGCCACGGACATGAAGACCGACATCCATCCTTCGTATGCCGACGTCAAGATCGTCTGTTCGTGCGGGAACACGTTCGTCACGCGGTCGACTCGCGACGGCGAGCAGCACATCGAGCTGTGCAACGAGTGCCACCCGTTCTTCACCGGCAAGCAGAAGCTGGTCGACACCGGTGGCCGCGTCGAGCGCTTCAACAAGCGCTACGGCAAGCGCGCCGCCAAGTGATCCCTGCCCCGTGATCCCTGCCACGTGATCCCTGCCACGTGATCCACAGTGGCGTGATGCCTCGCTGAACGGGCACACGGCCCAGAACCGTTGCACGTGCCGCTCTTCGGGGCGGTACGTGCGCGTCAGGGCTCGCTCCGCCCACTACTTTACGGACTCGTTACGAGCGGGCGCTCAAGTACGAATGCCGATCGGCCGATGAAGCCCAACGGTATTGCTGAACAAGGGAGTCCCGTTCCGTGGCCGCTACCGACGAGATCGCGCACCTATTGCGTCGGACAGAATATGTCGCTCGGCCCGAGCGCGTGGCCGCGCTGACGTCCGGCACGTACGCCGCCGCGGTCGACGACGTCCTGAACGTGCCCGCCGGCGGTATCCCGATCCCGGCCGGGCTCGAGTACCACGACGAGAACAACAGCTACCGCCAGTACACGCAAGCGGTGCAGTGGTGGTTCGAACGGATGGCGAGGACGTCGCCCCGACCGATCCAGGAGAAGATGGCGTTCTTCTGGCACGGGCACTTCTGCAGCGAGTGGGGCAAGGTGTTCGACACCGGGGCGATGATGCAGCAGAACAAGCTGTTCCGCGACGGCGGCCTCGGCAACCTGCGCACGCTCGCCCAGGCGATGGCGATCCAGCCGGCGATGTTGCGATACCTCGACAACTCCCAGAACCGCAAGAGCTCGCCGAACCAGAACTTCGGCCGCGAGCTGCTCGAGCTGTTCCTGCTCGGCGTCGGGAACTACACCGAGGCCGACGTCGAGGCAGCAACATCGGCGTGGACCGGCCACGGCATCGACGGGACCACCGGTCAGTACGTGTTCCGTCCGACCCAGCACGACTCCACCGTCCGTACGTTCCTCGGTCGGCCGGTCTCGACGGGACCTGACGTCATCGACGTCGTCCTCGGCCCGGACGCCGTGATCGCCGTCGGCCCCAACGCCGGCCTGCCATCAAGGGTCGTGGCAGCCCGGTTCCTCAGCAAGAAGCTGTGGGAGGCGTTCGCCTACCAGGCGCCGTCAGCGACGATCGTCAACGCCCTCGGTGACGTGCTGGTGGCCAACAACTTCGAGATCGCGCCGTGGGTGCGAGCGATGCTGAACCGGTCGGAGTTCCTTTCGACGACGGCACGCGAGGGTCTCGTGAAGACGCCAGTCGAGTACATCACCGGGTTGCTGTACCAGACGGGGATCGCGGCCTCGGTCGCCCATCCGGAGTGGTACGCCGAGGACATGGGCCAGGCGATGTTCTACCCGCCCAACGTGAGC
>DASUEW010000266.1:0-2299 GCA_036274875.1 Ilumatobacteraceae bacterium | reverse complement strand
ACCGGGACCGGAGGCACGAGCGACAGTGGGACCGGAACCGGAGGCACGAGCGGCACTGGGACCGGGACCGGAGGCACGAGCGACAGTGGAACCGGGACCGGAAGCACGAGCGGCAGTGGGGCCGGGACCGGCAACGTCGGTCCCGTCGCGAACGCCGGGACCGACCGCTCGCTGCAGATCGGCGAAACCGCGGTGCTCGACGGCTCGGCCAGCTCCGACGTCAACGGCGACGCGCTGACCTATGCGTGGTCGGTGACCGCGCGGCCGAGCGGAAGCGCGGCCACCGTGTCCGGTGCCACCCAGCCCGTCGCGCACTTCGTGCCGGACCTTGCGGGCGACTACACGATCAGCCTGGTGGTGAATGACGGTTCAGTGGCCAGCGCGCAGGACACCATGCGGGTGACGGTGGTCGCGAGCGGCTCGAACCGCGCGCCGACGGCCGACGCCGGGATCGACCAGAACGTGTCCATCGGCGCGGTCGTCACGTTGGACGGTAGCGCCAGCTGGGATCCCGACGGCAACCTGGTCACCTATGTGTGGACGCTGGATTCCAAGCCAGCGAACAGCGCGGCAGCCATCGTCGACGCCTCGTCGCCGCGTCCTTCGCTGACGCCCGACCAGGCCGGGACGTACACCGCATCGCTCGTGGTCATCGACAGCTTGAACGAGATGAGCGTCGCCGACCAGGTGGTCGTCACCGTGAACCCGGTGAACAAGAACAATGCGCCCGTCGCGGTGGCCGGACCCGATCAGAACGTACTGGTCGGCGCAACGGTCGAACTCGACGGCAGCGGCAGCGTGGATGCCGACGGAGACCTGCTGACCTACAGCTGGAGCATCACCTCCAAGCCGGCAGGCAGCACGGCTCAGCTCTCCTACACCGACGGCGTGGCCGACGATCCTGCGCCGACCTTCGTGGCCGACGTGGCGGGGGTCTACGTGATCGGGCTCGTCGTTGGCGATGGCAATACCAGCTCGACGCCGGCATCGGTGACGGTCACCGCGGCTCCGGGCAACGTGCCGCCCGTGGCCAACGCCGGTGATGACGTGTCGACGGTCGTGGGCACCACGGTCAACCTGAGCGGCGCGCTGAGCAGCGATGCGAATGGCGGCGACACGCTGACCTATGCGTGGACGCTCGTCAGCCGCCCGGCCGGCAGCGTCGCCGCGCCAGTCAATCCGAGCAACGCGACCGCGACGCTCACGCCCGACGTGGCGGGCCTCTACGTCGTCGAGCTCGTCGTCTCCGACGGCATGCTCTCGAGTGCCCCCGACAGCGTCGTCGTGACCGTCGGCGACCCGGGCGTCAACCTGGCGCCTGTCGCGAAGGCCGGACCGCGCCAGCGCAACGTCGCCATCGGCCAGACCGTCACGCTCGATGGCTCGAAGAGCTACGACCCGAACGGAACCGCGGTGACGTACACGTGGAAGTTCAAGTCGAAGCCGAAGAAGAGCACGGCGACGCTCCAGGGTGCCACGACCGTCGCGCCGACCTTCGTCCCTGACGTCCGTGGCAACTATGTGGTGCAACTCGTGGTCAGCGACGGGCAGCTCACGAGCGTGGCCAGCACCGTGATGATCCAGGTCAGGCGCTAGGGCAGCGTCCTCGCAAACTCGGATGAGCTGACTGGCGGAGCGCGGGTCTTGACAGACCAGCTCTCCGCCATCTTGCTCAACAGAAGCAGCGCCTCATGTGAGCTGCGGGACGCAGCGCTGGCCCTCGGCCGGATCACCGATCGCGGCGTTCCCGCTCCGGATCGCGCACCACGGTGCCGACACCGACCGCCGCGCCCACGCGCGCTCCGCCGACGGGAACAGCAGCGCCTACACCCGCGCCCGCACTCACCCGACCGCGTTGATCGACCCCGACGCCCACACCGACGGGACCGACCCCCGCGCCCACGCCGACGTTGACCCCGCCGCTGCCGACGCCCACTCCGACCGAGACGCCGGGAAGGACCGGCAAGCCGATGCCGATGCCGGCGCCCACGGAACTGCACCCTGCCAGCCACACGGCTGCGACCGTCGTCGAGAGGGCTCGCCAAGCGCTGGTCTTGTCCATAAGTGCATTCTAGAAATTGCGGTCTGCAGCGCGAATGGATCGCGCCGCTAGACCCTTACGCCGACATTACGCGCGACCCGCGCAGCGTGCATCACCTTCGAGCCAGACCGCCGGCCGAGGCGATTCAGGCCAGCCCCTTGCCGTGCTGGCGCATCGTTCCTCCACGGTTGCTCATGCCGCTCGACCTGACGCTCGTCCGCGCCCTGTGCTTCGACATCGACGGCACGCTGGCCGACA
>DASUEW010000265.1:0-2205 GCA_036274875.1 Ilumatobacteraceae bacterium | reverse complement strand
GACGACCGATCTCGTCGCGACGTCGTTCCCACTCAGTTCGTGCTGCGCGCGCTGCCGTGGCATCTGCAAGCTCGGGCAAATGGCCCCGGCGGTGAGTGAGTTGATCGGCGGTCGTGTCGACCGCCTGGAGGGCGAGCAGTTCTTCGGTCGTCATCGGTCTTCGGTCATCGGCCCGGTGCAACCTCGGGTCATCGACATGGTGCAACATAGACCGACAGCGGTACCGACGGAAGCGGTGCCCGGGGATCGAGCTCGTCGGGTGGGATCGTCGTGCCGCTGTCGATGGCGGTGAGCACCGGAGCCGGCGGAACCGTTGTCGCCGGGGGATCGGCGGGGATCGTGGTGCCCGTCGGCGGAGCGCTCACCGGTGGCACTGTCGTCGGCGGCGCCTGCTCGGTGACACCGCCGCCCGGCGTATCAGGAGAGTCGGGCGCGTCGGCGCCGTCGGGTGTCGGTGAATCCGCGGGCTCGTCGGTCGGCAGGGTCGTCGCGGTGGCCACTCGGCGGTAGAGACATTCGACGCCGGGCAGGTAGAGCCGGACGGGTGGGCGGGTGAGCGCTGGTGGCTTCGGCCAGTCGGTGACCGGTTCGAACACGTGCGCCGGCTCCATGAAGGCGCCCCAGATGCGCGCCGGGTAGGTGGCGCCCTGGACGTTGTCGACTCCATCGGCGAGGAACTCGGGGATCGCGTCCATCGATGTGTACCGCGCCGGGTCGCGCACCAGCACCGCCGTCGACAGGAAGGGCGTGGCGCCGACGAAGACGGCCGTCCAGTTCTTCTCCTGCGTGCCGGTCTTACCGGCCGCCGGGCGCAACGTCGCGAAGTCGCGCAGCACGTGACGTGCAGTGCCCACTGTGAGCACGTCCTTCAACATCGAGATCTCGGTCAGCGCGACACGGGTGTCGAGCACGCGCTCGCCCCTCGACGTGTTCGTGTAGACGCGGTTGCCTGACGCATCGTCGATGTAGTCCACGTAGTACGGCGTCCTGTGCACGCCGAGGTTGGCGATCGTCTGCATGCCGGCGGCCATGTCGAGCGTGCTCATCTCGTTGGCACCCGTGGCAAACGACGCGTGCGGCAGGATCGGCTCCCGCTCCTCCGCCGGCTGGCCCCGGTAGAGGTAGGTCGACGACGCCATGCGGTACGTCATGTCGACGACGCGGTAGAGCCCAACGATCTGTGACAAACGCGCGAACGCGCAGTTGACCGACCGGTACGTGTGCTCGCGGAGCGCGAAGATCCCGCCGTCGATACCGCCGGTGATCTCGAAGATCGGTTCAGCCGGGTTGTCGCTCGGGAGCCGGCACCCCTTCCGGCCGTCGATGATGTCGTCGGGCTCGGCGCCGGCCTGCAACGCAGCTGCGAGGATGAAGATCTTGATGCTCGATCCGGTCTGGCTCGGCGCCAGCGCCATGTTGACCTCGTTGCGTCCGGGCTCGAAGCCGCGACCGCCGACCATCGCCCGAATCGCGCCCGTCTTGGTGTCGAGCGACACGATCGCGGCGTCGATGCCTTGCACGGTGTCGGGCAGCACGTCGCGGGCTTCCTCGGCCTTGAGCTGCAGGTACGGGTTCAGCGTCGTGTGGATCCGCAGGCCGCCGCGGAACAGCTTGTTGTAACGCTCCTCGTACGTCTCACCGAGCAGGTTCGACTCGTTGAGGAGGTACTCGCGGAGCGCCTCGGTGTAGTACGTCCGCTTCGTCGCCCGGGTCGGGATCGACCTCACCCGCTCGGGGATCGCAAACGTCTCTTCGATCTCGGTCACCTCGAGCTCGGTGAGGAGTCCGTCGTCGACGAGGCGATCGAGCACCTGCGCGAACCGGGCACGGCTGCGTTCGGGGTTGTTGATCGGGTCGTAGCCCGACGGCGAGCGCACCAGCCCGGCGAGGAACGCCGCCTCGACGAACCCCAGCTCGGCGACCTGCTTGCCGAAGTAGATCTCGGCTGCGGCGGCGATGCCGTAGGCGTTGTTGCCGAAGAACACCGTGTTCAGATAGCGCTCGAGGATCTCGTTCTTGGTCATCTTCTTCTCGAGCATCGTGGCGTAGTGAGCCTGCAAGCCCTTGTAGCGACCATCACGCGGCAAGCCGGCGAGGAACTCGTTCTTCACGACCTGTTGGCTGATCGTGCTGGCACCTTGCCGTGGCGCATCGCTGGAGAAGTTGGAGAGCAACGCCCGTGCGAAGGCGCGCAGGTTGACGCCG
>DASUEW010000264.1:0-5375 GCA_036274875.1 Ilumatobacteraceae bacterium | reverse complement strand
CGCAGGGCCGCGGCGCCAAGCCGCTCGCGCAGCGCCGGATCGCCGAGCACCTCGACGAAGCGAGCGGCGAGCTGATCGGGCGGGGCGAGAAGCCCGGTCACACCATCGATCACCGACGATCGGTGTCCGGGGATATCGGTGGCGACCGCCGGGGTGCCACACGCCGCCGCCTCGGTGAGGGCGAGCCCCCAGCCCTCGGCGATCGACGCGCTGGCGACGATCCATGCTCGCCGGTACTCGCTCGCCAGCTGGTCGTGGGGCACGTACCCGACGAGCGTGACCCACGACGCCGCGTCGTGGCGTCGGATCCAGTCCTCGAGGACGGCGCGCTCGGGTCCCTCCCCGATGATCCTCACCTGCAGATCCGGGATCGTGGCCCGGGCTGCGGCGGCGGCCTCGATCAGCATCCCGAAGCGCTTGACCGGCGCCAGCCGGGCAGTGGCGACGATCGTCGGGACGTCATAGCGTCGCTCGCCGGGTGTGAAGAACGGTTCGACGCCGTTGTCGACGGCCGTGACGCGTCGGGGCTCGAATCCGATCGCCAGCAACTCGTCGCGGGTCGAGTCGCTGGGCGTGACGACCTCGGTCCGGCGATAGAACGGTGGAGCGAGGCGGGTCTCGAGAGTCCGCCCGAGCCCGGCCAACGGCCGTGGCAGGATCTGGTCCCACATCGGCCCGTGCACGTGGTGGATGATCGTGATGCGCGGTCGACGGCACCACACCGGCGAGAACCACGGCACGCCGTTCCAGATCTCGACGAGACCGTCGAAGCGACCCATTCGGCGGGTGAGCTCGGCGATGACCGTGCGCGGGAAGACCGTGAACCGGCTTCCGCGGCGAACGACGTCGTAGCCGTTGCGACGGTCCGTCGCAGGGATGCCCGACCCGGCCGATGTGCGGTGGAGCACGTCGAGTCCGGCGTCGGCCCATCGCCGCATGAGGTGGTCGGCGTGGACCTCGGACCCGCCCGCGTCGGGGTCGTCGAGATCGCGCCAGGCGAGGACGTGCACGCGGCGCACGCCGGCGTCGCGGATCTGGCCGACCAGCGCATGGAACTCGGCGACTTCGTCGTTCATGCCTGGTCTTGTCATGATGGCCGCGCGATCGACAGCAACGTCGGCCCGAGCCACCCTTGCGCCAGCTCGAACGCGACGTCAGGTGCCCAATGGACGCCGTCGGGCCGCGCCTCGTGGCTCTCGGCGATGCCGATCGATTCGACCCACGCCCGCAGGTCGAGGACCCTGACGGATCCCGCCTCCGTCGCAAGGCGATCCATGACACCGTCGACGACGGCCCGTCGTTCGCGGTAGTTCGACATCGTCTCCCGGCCGAGCCAGAACGGATCGACCAAGGGACCGCGGACGAAGACCGCCGTCGCACCCGTCGCCGTCACCAGACCGGCGATCCTGGCGTAGTCGCGGTCGATCCGCCGCCGATACGGCTCGTCGAAGGGATCGATGGTGCCCTCCTCGTTCGACCATCGCCGGTCGGTCAAGTCTCGCGTCGAGCTCAACAGCATGACCACGTCGGGATGGAAGTCGACCAGCGTGGCGGGAAGCACCCGATCGAGGATCTCGTCGCATCGCGGACCGAACGGCACATCGCCGTCGGTCGCCACCTCGCCACCACGCACGAACCCGCAGCCGGGCGAGACCGCAAGGCGCACGTCGGCGAGCGCCGGGTTGGCGCTGGCCCACCCGGCCAGCCCCACGCCGAGCGCTTCGGCCGTGGAGTCACCAACCAACAGGACGCGCACCGGCCCGCTGGTCGGCGTCGACGTCGTCGCGGTAGTCGTCGCGGTAGTCGTCGGGATCGTCGGCGACGAGAGCACAGTCGACGACGGGATGGGCGTCGATGACGCGGTCGACGAACTCGTCGAGGGCGCGACCGAGGGCGCGATCGCGTATGGCGTGGCACGCGACGCGGTGGCCGCCAGCGCGGCGATGTCGCCCGGTGCCGCCCGCCAGTAGTCGGTCGCGATCGTCACGGGGACGACGACCGACACTGCGACAATCGCCGCCGTGGCGAAGACGGCGCCGGCCAGGGTCGGCCGCGGCCGCCAGTCGGCGCTCCGGATCGGACGCTCGATCAGGACGTACGACGTCGCGGCGACGATGCCCGTGACGGCCAGCCGGAGGCCCAGCAGGGCCGGACCGGTGAGATCGGCGCGCACCTCGTCGAGGATCACATAGACCGGCCAGTGGAACAGGTACACGCCGTAGCTGATGCGGCCGAGCACGACGAGCGGGCGGAGCCCGAGCAGGCGGCGGATCGGGCTCGGCCCCTGCAGACCGACGATCAACAGCGCGCTCGCGACGCCGATGAGCGGCAACCCGCCGCGATACATCGGCCCGCCATCCGCCGGGAGCAGCACCGCCGCCACCACGAGCGCGCCGAGCGCGAGTGGCGCCACGCGCGGGGCCCACGAGTCTGCGAGCGGGCGCCCGGCCAGGACGACCGCCAGCCAGGCGCCGAGCAGGATCTCGGCGAGCCGCGCCGGCGTCGCCCAGTACGCGGCGTCGGCTCCCCAGGCGATGGCGATCAACGGCGCGGCCGCCATGGCAGTCACGGTCAGGCCTGCGAGACGCCGTTTCAGGCGAGCACGATCCCGTGTCGCCAGCCAGCCGAACACCAACGGCCACATCCAGTAGAACTGCTCTTCGATCGCCAGCGACCAGTAGTGCTCGAGCGGCGACCGCTGTCCGCCGACGGTCGCGAGCACCTCGGTGTAGCTGTCGCCCGACGCGAGGAGCACCCAGTTCTGCACCTGGAACGCCGCACCGAGCAGGTCTCGTTCGAGGTCGGCCACACCGTCGAGCAACCCATAGCGCGAACACACGGCGACACCGACGATGCAGACGACGCTGGCCGGGAGCAGGCGGCGGGCGCGGCGGGCGAGGAACGCACCGACGCGCACCACACCGGTGGCGTCCGATTCGGCGAGGAGCAGGCTCGTGATCAGGTAACCGGACAACGTGAAGAACACCGAGACGCCGATGTAACCGCCGCCCATCCAATCGACCCCACCGTGGAACAGCAGCACCATCGCCACGGCGACCGCCCGAACCCCGTCGAGCGCCGGCTGGTACTCGAGTCGCGGCTTCATGGCGCCGAGTTCATCATGGGTTCGAGGCGCCTCCCGGCGATCGAGACCAACGCGACCGCGGCGAGCACCACGACGACCGGTTCCATCGGCGAGCGGATCCGATGCGCCCCGTAGAACAGGATCGTGGTGATCGCCACACCCACGACGGGAGTGAGCAGCACCCGCCGCGTGGGACCGGCCACCCGTCGGACGCCGACCGCGGCGAGCACCGCCATCACCCACCAGCTCACGACTCCGCTCCACGACGCCCAGCGGTAACGCTCCTCCCCCACGTCGCCGGACACCTGGTTCTCGATCCCGACCAGGTCGAGCCCGCGTCCGATGCGGGCGGCGGCGATCAGTGGAAGCCGTTGCACGTGGTCAGCGGCGTACGAGATCGCCAGCCGCCGATGGCGCGCCGAACGAATACCTGGATCCTCGCCGAGGGGCGACTGCTCCTCGACGACACAGAACAACGACCACCCGCCGATGTCGGAACCGTAATATGCGTCCTCGCAATTCGCACCGAGCAAGGTCGTTCCGTCGTTCGTGGTGAGGAGCACCGGACGCTCGAAGCGCACCAGGTTGGCGATCACCCACGGCGCGAGCACGACTGCGGTCGCGGCCCCCAGCAGGGCGACGGTGCGGATGCGCTTCGCGCCGGGGGCGTCGCGCCGCGACCACCACACGACGATGGCGAACAAGGGAGCGAGGAGGACGAGCTCGCTGCGCGCCAGTGCGGCCAGCCCGATCGCGGCACCACAGCCGAGTGCTCGCCCCGCGGTCGGCGGCAGGGTCGGGTCGGTCAGGTCGAGCGCCACCCAGACGGCGACGACGACGAACAGCAGGGCCGGCGCCTCCGACATCACGAGGCTGTCGTTCATCCACAGGTTCGGGTAGACCGCGGCGAGTGCGGCGGCCGTGACGCCTGCCCACCAACCGCCCACTCGACGGGCGAGCAGACCCACGCCGACGACCACCGTCAACCCGATCAGCGTCATCACCGCCCGCTGCCACGGGACCGGGTCGTCTGGCCAACTCACCGGTGCCACGAGCAACGGTGTGAGTGGACCGTGTTCGGCGGACGGTCCGCCGTAGAAGGGATCGACGAAGCCATCCCCGTTGGCCAACTTCACCGCCTGGGCGCTGTACCACAGCGAGTCGTTCAAGAGCAGGTCCTGACGCCATTTCGATGCCAGCATCGCGACCCGCACCACGACGGCGGTCGTGATCGCGAGTACGAATCCCCGCCGCTGCGCACGCGTCGCCCCCGCCCAGTCGATCGCGGTCACGGCGCGTCACGCTAGTGATGCCGGACCACGTCGAGGACGACCTCTACACTCGCTGCCGTTGTGAGCGCAGCCCTGCCGGCGACGGAGCCAGCAACCCTGTCGACGTCGGGCACGAGACCGGTCCGGACGCCACCGACGGCATCAGACGTGACGCGGCGGAGTGTCGCGGTGCTGGCGGTGTGCGGGCTCGCACTGCTGAGCGCACGTGTAGCCGAGGCGACAGGTCGGCTCGAGTCCGGCCTGCGCGGTCGGCTGCTCGCCAGGCTCGACGTGGCCGCGACGATGATCGTCGTCGTCGCGATCGCAGCCGCGGCGAGACCGTTCGTGGCCGCCTACCTCGATCGGCGCAACCGACCGTCGTACGCCGCGCACGTCCGTGCGTGGCTGGTTCCCATGTACGCCCTGTGGATCCCGATCGTGGTCGTCAACGAGGCGATGGTCGGCCCGGGATCAGGTCCGCGCCGCCTGCTGCTCACAACGGTCCTGTTCCGCGACCCGCGCTCAGCGCACCCGGTACCGGGTCTCGGGATCGGCACGGTGTTGTTCGTCGTCGCCACCGCTGTGCTCGTGCTGCCGGCGATCGGCCGGGTCGCCGCCGAGTTGTTCACCGGACTCGACGGGCGCACCGCGATGTTGCGCCTCTCCGGCGTCCTCGTCGTCGCCGGGATCGTCGTGCGCGCGATCCTCGTCACCGTCGGGGCGACCGAGCCGTTCGGCGCGCTGTCGTGGTTGCCCGCTCACCTCGACTCGTTCGGAGCCGCGCTCGCGATCGTGACGCTGCACGAGTCGGGGTGGTTCGCTGCTCGGCGGTCCGCCATTCGCCTCGCCTGGCTGGTGGCGGTCACCGCGTTCGCCGCCGCGGCGGTCGTCGCCGGGCTCCCGCGCGCGCTGCTCGTCACCGACGGTCGCGACATCCAGGTCAGAGCGGTGCTCTACGTCGTGATCGCCGCCGCGCTGATGTCGATCATCACCTCCACCCTGACCACGCGCCGCGCGGC
>DASUEW010000263.1:0-10456 GCA_036274875.1 Ilumatobacteraceae bacterium | reverse complement strand
TCGGTCGAGAACGCGTACCGAGAGGTCGTCGACGTCCTCGACGATGCAGTCGACTCGGCGCCCGACGAGATCAAAGCTGACGTCGAGACGGTGCTCACGAGCACGGAGAACCTGCTCGACAAGTTGGAGGACGTCGATTTCGACTTCGCCGCCCTCGACGAGGCCGACCTCGGCGATCAGGCGACCATCGACGCTTCCGAACGCATCGAGGAGTACGACGAGCGGGTTTGCGGAGTGGTCAGTGACGACAACAGCGAGGGCACCATCGGCGGCGGGAGCGACGACGGCACCATCGCTGACATCGACGAAACTGCGATCCGCGATCGACTCGTCACCATGTTCGAGACGCTGGGGATCACCGAGGATCAGGCGGACTGCCTGGTCGACAACATGGACAGCGAGGATCTCGCGGCGTCCGGGGGCCAAGTCGATCCGTCGATGTTCCTCCACCTGTACGAGACCTGCGGCATCGACTTCGAACCGCAATCGGGCGGCTGACACCACCTTCCGCGTCGCCCCGAAGGGTTGCGCCGAGTGTGGTCTCAGCGCACCACTGACTGTGTCATTCGGCGCGACGACCTCGGCGACCGACTCGGTACAGTGCTCGCCGGGACGCGCTGCGCGTCGCCCGGTGACCAGGATCGGTGGACAGTGAAACGACGAGCACTCGTGATGGTTGCCGCACTCGCGCTCGCGGGCGGGGCATGTGGCGGCGGCGACAATGACGACAACACCGACGACGCCACGGCCACCGCGGACGAGGCGGATGACGCGGGCGACGTCACCGACGAAGCCCCGGGTACGTCGGACGCCGACGACGCGGGCGACGTCACCGTCACGGGTGTCACCGTCGACATCGACGCCGTCACGGCTGACGGTGGGATCGTCACGGATGTCGGCCTGATCCGCGATGAGCTCATGCGGCAGCTCGTCTTGGCGGGGATGACCGACGTTCAGGCGACCTGCATGGCCGACAACCTCGACATGGAACAGGTCGCCGCCAACGGCGCCAACGACCTGACGATGTTCATCAATCTGTTCGAGACGTGCGGGATCGATGCGTCGAAGCTGACGCAGCCCGGACCCTGACGAAGAGGGACGTCGGTGGGTACGCGTCGGAGCCAACGACGCCGCTTCGACGCCGTTCTGTTCGACGCGGGCGGCGTGCTGGTGCTTCCCGACCCGACCGTGCTCGGGCCGCTGCTCGAGCCGTTCGGCGGCGATCCGTCGATCGACGTGCATCGCCGCGCCCACTACTACGCGATGGCGACCAAGTCCCGTGCCATCGTCGGCGAGGCCGACTGGAACGAGTACGACCTCGCGTACGTCGAGTCGGTCGGTGTTGCGGTCGATGATCGCGAGCACGCGGCTTTCGTGCTCGGCCGGACTCGCCACGCGCACCTCTGGCGGTGGCCGATCCCCGAGTCGATGACCGCGCTGGCCGATCTGTCGGCCGCGGGCGTCCCGATGGGGGTCGTGTCCAACGCGTCCGGCCAGATCGAGGAGCAACTCCGGCGCAGCGGTGTCTGCCAGGTGGGCGCCGGACAGTTCGCATCCGTGCGATGCATCGTCGACAGCCACCTCGTCGGTGTCGCCAAACCTGATCCGCGCATCTTCGAGCACGCCTTGCCGTCGTTCCCCGACGTCGCGCCCGAGCGGATCGTGTATGTCGGTGACTCGGTCACGATGGACATCGGCGGCGCCGAAGCCGCAGGTCTGCACCCGATCCTGATCGACCCCTACGACGACCACCCCGACGCCGATTTCGAGCGCATCCGATCGATCGGTGATCTGCTCGCGATGCTGACGATGTGAGCTGGGGCGGTCTCGGTCGGGCGGATCGATGTCGCTTCAGTCGGCGGCAGGCACGAGCCGGCGGGCGATCACCTTCAGGCACAGTGTCTCGTCGGCACCCTCGAAGATCGACAGCACGCGCGCGTCGACGAACAGCCGGCTCACGGCGTACTCCTCGGCGTATCCGAAGCCGCCGTGGATCTGCATCGCCTCGCGGGTGACCCACTCGGCGGCCTTGCAGACGTACGCCTTCACCATGCTCGCCTCGGTCGCGCCCTCTTGCTTGGCCATCATCGTCGCGACGGCGTAGGCGAACTGCCGACCGGCCTGGATCAGCACCGCCATACGGCCCAGCTTCAGGCGTGTCAACTGGTAGTCGAAGATGTTCGAACCGAACACCGCCCGGTTGCGGGCGTACTCGAGTGCCTGTTCGTAGGCGGCCTGCATCACACCGACGGCACGGGCGGCGGTCTGCAGGCGGCCGTTCTCGAAGCCTTCCATCTGGAAGTAGAAGCCGCGTCCGAGGCCGTCGCTCTCACCGATCAGGTTCTCGGCCGGTACCCACCAGTTCTCGAGGGCGATCTCGTACGAGTGCATGCCGCGGTAGCCGATCGTGTCGATCGGGCGTCCCTCCATCCGCCCGCCGCCGTCCTGGCCGAACTCGAACCCGTGACCGTCGCCGCGGGGCTTGGGGACGATGAACAGGCTCAGGCCGCGGTGGGCGGCCGACCGATCGGGATCGGTGCGGGCCAGGAGCGCGAGGACGTCGGCCCGCGCCCCGAGCGTGCACCAGGTCTTGACGCCGTTGATCACGTAGCCCGCCTCGCCGCCCGGACCAGCGGCGGGCGTGGCCGTGACCTTGATCCCCGCCACGTCGCTGCCGAAGTCGGGCTCGGTGACGGCGACCGCCGGCATCACATCAGCAGTGGCCAGCTTGGGTAGCCACTCGAGCTTCTGCGCCTCCGTGCCACCCTTGACCAGGGCGCGGGTGAGGATCTCGGGCCGGGTGATGAGTGAGCCGCCGATGCCGAGGCTGGCCCGGCTCAGCTCCTCGGTAGCCACGACCATCGCGATGTACTCGGCGTCGCCGCCCTCGCTGTAGCCGCCGTACTCGGCCGGAACGCTGAGGCCGAAGGCGCCGATCTCGCCGAGCCCGCTGATGATCTCCTCCGGGACGTCGCTGTTGGCGCGGTGGACGTGCTCGGCGTGCGGGGCGACGACGTTGTTGGCGAACGAGCGGAACGTGTCCTGCACCATCTCCATGTCGTCGTCGAGGTGACGTGGACCGGGCTGGTCGGCGAGGGCGCCCACGAAGTCGGGATCGCGGTACGCGACCACGAAGTCGTGCGCGCCCGACAGTGTCGCCGGATCGACGCCCCAGAGCTGCTCGCGCCCGATCAGCTTGCTGACGAGGTCGTGGACGACGTCGGCGACGAACGCGCACGTGATCCGAGCCTCGACGTCGCCGTGCTCCCCGTAGCTCAGCAACGCCTTGGCGGTGGCGACGGCAGACGCCGCGTGGGCCAGGTCGTAGGCGAGCACCTGGTGCACGTCCGGACCGCCCGACGTCGTCAACTGGCGGATCGCAGTGCCGACCGCCCGGTCGGCGAGATCCACCACGCCCGACGCAGCGTCGAGGTCGGGTGCGGCGAGCGGTGTCGTCATGCGGCGAACTTACGCGCTTGGTAACCGGCGAGCGAAGCGGCTGACGCCGCCACTGGCCTTCCTGGTGACCGGCAGGCGAAGCGGCTGACGCCGCCGCCCGCCGAACCGGGCGATCACCTCTCATCTGCGTCCGCCGAAGCGGCTGACGCCGCCGGCGGACGAACCGGGGCTCCACCTCTGAACGACGTGTTTGCGCCTGCGCGGTAGTCGTGCCGACCAGTGTCCACCGGTGTCAAATCGGTCGGCGACCGCTCCGGCGCCGCGTGCGAACCTGGGCCGATGGCTGCTGAAGCGGGTGGGCGGGTGTGCGTGTTCTGCGGTTCCAACACGGGCGCGTCGGCGTCGTTCGTCACCGCCGCTCGCGAGCTCGGGGCCGCGCTGGCGGCACGCGGGCTCGCCGTCGTCTACGGCGGTGGCAAGGTCGGGTTGATGGGCCAGTTGGCCGATGCTGCGCTCGAGGCGGGCGGTCAGGTCGTCGGCGTGATGCCGGCCCACCTCGTCGACCGTGAGATCGCTCATCCTGGCCTCACGCGACTCGAGGTCACCGATTCGATGCACGAGCGCAAGGCGCTGATGGCGGAGCTGGCGTCGGGATTCATCGCCCTGCCGGGCGGGTTCGGGACGTTCGAGGAGGTGATCGAGATCCTCACCTGGAACCAACTCGGACTGATGTCCAAGCCCGTCGTGTTCCTCGACGTCGACGGGTTCTACACGCCGCTCCTCGACTTCTTCGACCGCTCGGTCGAGGCCCGCTTCGTGCGCCCCGGCCATCGGGCGCTGGCGCAACGCGCCATCATCGTTGCCGAGGCCATCGACCGCGCCACGTCGACGCCGCCCGTCACCCCCCACAAGTGGATCGACCTCGACCGCGACCGCGACCTCACCTGACAACCCCCGTTCTGTCTGCCTCAGATGCCGCGGCAGTGCGACTGGCGCAGACAGAACGGGGTGGTCTGGATCTCAAGCGAAATGGGGGTTGTGCCGATGAATCGGGCATGAATGACGAGCACACCTTCGGCGCCCGGTCGACGTGGGTCGTCGTCGCGGGCCTGGGCTTGCTCCCGATCTATCTCTGGGTCCTCAACGGCCTCGCGGCGGACCTGTTCTGGGATGCATTCGTCGGCGTGATCCTGGTCATCGGCCTCGCCACCGTCTGGCGCATGCCGCGGCACCGTGGGGCGTGGGCGTGGATCCTCGGTGGTCAGGTGTTGTTCCTGTTCGGCGACTTGGGCTTCAACTACTTCTCGTACCTCTCCTCCAGCGGCGCGACGTACTCGTTCGCGGACGCCTTCTACCTGGCCGGCTACCCCTGCATCGCGGTCGGGCTCGTGCTGCTCCTGCGGGTGCAGGGCCCATTGAAGGACTTCGGCGGTCTGGTCGACGGGTTGATCGTGGCCGTTGGTGCCGGGGTGTTCCTGTGGGTGTTCCTGATGGCGCCGACGGCCGCCGACACCACGCTCACCGTGACGGATCGGCTGATCGGGTGTGCCTATCCGGCCGGTGACCTCCTGCTCATCACGATCGGCGCCCAGGTCGCCGTGCGCCAATCGCATCGCGGGATCCCGTTCTGGACGATGACCGCCTCGCTGATGATGATGCTCTTGGCCGACGTCGGCTACACGTTCCTGTCGCTCCACAGCACGTACACGGTCGGCGGGTTGCTCGACGCCGGCTGGTGGATCAGCTACGTGCTGATGGTGGCGGCCGCCGTCCATCCGGGCGCGTTCAAAGTGGCGCAACGACTGCCGGAGAACGAACAACCGCGCATGACGGTGCGCCGCCTCGTCGTCCTCGGTGCGGTCACGTTCGCCTCGCCCGTGCTCCTCGCCGTCCGCGCCGGGTTGGGCCAGTCGTTGGACCTGCCTGCGCTGCTCGGCGGCACGATGGTGATGTTCGCCCTCGTCGTGTTCCGGCTGGTGCTGGTCACGCGTGAGCTCGACGTGAGCAGGATGCGCCTGTTCCACGACGCGACCCATGACGCGCTCACCGGTCTGGCGAGCCGCACCGTGTTCGCGGAGCGCGTCGACGCCGCACGCGCACGGCGCCAGCCGGCCGACGCGCACGCCGCCGTGCTGAGCATCGACCTCGACGATTTCAAGTCGGTCAACGACAGCCTCGGCCACGCGGCCGGCGACCGGCTCCTGTGTGTCATCGCCGAACGCCTGAGTGCCCTGTTGCGCCCGGGCGACACGGTCGCGCGACTAGGAGGCGACGAGTTCGCGATTCTCCTCGAGTCCGTGCCGGCCGGAGCCGTGTCCGTGGTGGCGCAACGCGCGATCGACACCATCAGTCAGCCGGTCGATGTCGGGGTCGACCTGCCGGTCTTCCTGAGCGCCTCGGTCGGCATCGCGTTCGCGGACCTGGCGGCCGACGTCGGCATGGTGATGCGCGACGCCGATGTCGCGATGTACCTCGCCAAGCACCGCGGCAAGGGCCGCTACGAGGTGTTCGAGACTGGCATGCGCCAGCCGGTGCTCGAGCGCCTGGAGCTGCGCGCCGAGCTCGTCGGTGCGCTCGACCGTGGTGAGCTGGCGGTCCGGTACCAACCCGTCATCGACGTCGAGAGCAACCGCGTGCACGGGTTCGAGGCGCTCTTGCGCTGGAATCATCCAACGCGGGGCGAGGTGCAGCCGACGCGTTTCATCGGCATCGCCTTGGAGGCCAAGCTGCTGACTCCGATCGCGCGCTGGTTGCTCGAGGAGGCATGCCGCGAGGCGCAGAGTTGGGATCCGTCGCCGAACGGACCGCACATCTCGGTGAACGTCAGCCCGGTCCAGCTCGGCGATGCGTCGTTCATCACCGACGTGCGCCGCGCCCTCGACCGCAGTCGCCTCGCCCCGAGCCGGCTGCTGCTGGAGATCACCGGGTGCTCATCGCCCGACGACCGGGACGACGTGGTCGACGTGGTCGACATGCTCGCAGTGCTCCGTGGGCTCGGTGTACAAATCGCCCTCGACGACTTCGGGGCCCGGGACAGCTCGCTCGAACAGCTGCGCGCGCTGCAGGTCGATGTCGTGAAGTTCGATCGGACGTTCGTCACGTCGAGTCTGGCCGCCGACTCGACCGTGCTGATCGGCCTCATCGAGTTCGCCCACGCGCTCGGGCTCGACACGGTCGGCAAGGGCATCGAGACCGTAGATCAGTTCGGTCAGCTGCGGGCGACGGGCTGCCGGCACGTGCAAGGGTTCCTCATCGCCCACCCGTTGCTACCGGCCGACGTCCCGGCGTTCCTCCACGAGTGGGCCGGGTTGAGCCACACGGCCGAGATCCTCACGTCGATCGGCTGAGCGCGCGAGCGCCAGCCGCGGTGACGGCGTCCGATAGCGTGCGCGGTTCGTGACGATCGAGGATCGGATCGACGACATCTTCGGGCGACCGCCCGAGCTGGGGATCACGCTTGCGCTCGTCGTGCTGCAGCGCGGCGACGTGATCGCCGAACGCTATGGCACGTCACCCGACACGCCGTTCGGTCCCGGTCGGCCGGTCGACGCCGACACCCGGTTGGTGTCGTGGAGCACGGCGAAGAGCATCGTCCACGCCGTCGTCGGCGTACTCGTGAAGGACGGCGCGATCGATCCGGCCGCCCCGGCCGCGGTGCCGGCGTGGGCCGGCACCGACAAGGCGTGCATCACCATGCTCGACCTGCTCGAGATGCGGCCGGGCCTGCGGTTCATCGAGGACTACGTCGACGGTGGTACGTCGCATTGCATCGACATGCTGTTCGGGTCGGGCAGCGACGACCATGCCGCGTACGCCGCCGACCTCCCGCTCGACCATCCCCCCGGCACGTTCTGGAACTACTCGTCGGGTACGACCAACATCATCTGTCGCATCGTCGGTGATCTCGTCGGCGGAGGCGAGCCAGGCATGCGCGCGTTCCTGCACGACCGCCTGTTCGGGCCCCTCGGCATGGAGTCGGCGGAGCCCGACTTCGACAAGGCCGGCACGTGGGTCGGCTCGTCCTACGTCCACGCGACCGCGCGTGACTTCGCCCGCTTCGGCGAGTTGTACCGCAACGACGGGATCGTCGACGGCGCACGGATCCTCCCGGAGGGCTGGGTCGATCACGGCCGCACGTTCGTCGCCCACGACCCGGCCGACGGCTTGCCGGGCGGCTTCGACTACGGGCGGCACTGGTGGATGTGGCCCGAGTTCCCGGGCAGCATCGCGGCCCACGGCTACGAGGGCCAGTACATCGTCGTCGTGCCCGATCGCGAACTCGTCGTCGTGCACCTCGGCAAGACCGAAGCCAGCGTCCGGAACACGCTGATCGCCCAGCTACACGAGCTCGTGCGCGTGTTCTGACGTGTCCTTGCACTGGTCGATGACCGACGCGAGTTCGCGCCCGCGCGGCTGCGAGCACCACCGATGGGCGAGGTACGTCGAACCGATGACGATGAGTACGTCGCCGATGCTGAACACGTTCGACAGCGGCCACGACGCTGGTACGTAGAAGATGTCGCCCAGGATCGCCAGCCGAGGGGACGACAGCGCACGCGAGTTCGTGAAGACTTCCGGCGGGATCTCAGGTAGCCCCGCCTTGCGCCAGGCGCTCATGTTGGCCGGCATCGCGCCGTTGTTGGCCACGACCGCCGCCAGGTTCGACGCGGTGCCGATCGAGATCAGGCGGCCACCGGGCAGGCGGCGGTTGAGCCAGAGAAACGCCAAGGCCAAGGCGTACGTCCCCAGATGGATCTTTCCCGACACCGTCAACGGGATCCGGTGCCCGAGGAACCCGAACACCACCACCTGAACGACGAGCGCCAACCAGACGAGCCAGAGGTGACGGATCGGGAGCTCGGCGAGGCGCCGCACGCGGATCCACGAGAAGACCGCCGACGCCACCCCGACGCTGGTCACCACCACGAGAATCATGAGACGAGCGCGTCCTCGCGAAGGATCGCGCGCTTGGCGACCCAAGCCCGCAGATCGAGGATCGACATCGGCATCGCGATGCCGTATCCCTGGGCGATGTCGCAGCCCAGATCACTGAGGATCCGCCACTGGTCCTGCGTCTCGACGCCTTCGGCGACCACCTGGAGTCCGAGGCCGTGGGCGAGCTCGATGACGTTCTTCACGATGAGCAGATCCTCGCGGCGACGTTGGATGTCGGTGATGAACGTGCGGTCGATCTTGAGGCGATCGGCGGCCACGTCTCGCAGCGTGAGGAACGACGAGTAGCCGGTTCCGAAGTCGTCGATCGCGATCCGGATGTTCGACTCGCGCAACGCCTCGACGGTGAACCGGCTGCGCTCGGTCTCGGTGGCGAGCGCGCGCTCGGTCACCTCGAGCTCCAAGCGGTGCGCTGGGAACCGGGTCTCGGCGAGCACGCGCATCACGTTGGCCACGAAGTGACGGTCTTGCAGGCTTCGAGCGGAGATGTTGACCGCCAGCTTGACATCGTGATCGCGCAGAGTCGACAGCTCGTTCGCCGCCCGTCGCAGTACGCATTCGGTGAGCGGTCCGATCAGCTCCGTCTGTTCGGCGAGTCCGATGAACTCGTCGGGCGGCACGGGCCCGAGACGGGGGTGATGCCACCGCAGCAACGCCTCGACGGTCTCGATTCGCCCGGTCGCCATCTCGAGTTGCGGCTGGAAGTGGACGTCGAGCTCGTCGTCATCGATCGCCGTCGCCAAGTCGGCGAGCAACCCGATGCGACCACGCTCACGGCTGCTCGAGCTGGTCTGGTAGAGCTCGACGTTCGTGTGAAAGCGCTTGGCGCGGTACATCGCGATGTCGGCGGCCGCGAGCAGATCGGTCGCGGATTCTGCATGTTGCGGCGCGAAGGCCACACCGATGCTCATCGCGACAGACAACGGGAAGCCGGTCACTACGAGCGGGCGGCACAACCGGTTGTGGAGATCGAACGCGAGGAGCTTGATCGACTGTATGTCCGCCGAGCCCGGAATGACGACCGCGAACTCGTCCCCGCCGAGGCGAGCGGCGAAGGCACTTTCTGGTATCTCCCGTTCGAGGCGTTCGGCGAATCCCTGGAGCAGCGAGTCGCCCACCTGGTGGCCGAGACGATCGTTGATCTCCTTGAACCCGTCGAGGTCGAGCAGCAACAGTGCGCCGGCGCCGCCAGGCGGTCCGTCGGTCCCGAGCAACTCGGTGAGGCGGTCGGAGAACGCCCGGCGGTTCAGGAGCTTGGTCAATGAGTCGTGGTTCGCCTCGTGCGCCCGCTGTAGGGCGTTTCGAGCCGACTGGAACACGAGGAACGACGTGACGCCGAGCAGCGGGACCAGGACGAGACTGAACTCGACGGCGACGACGAACAGCGGCGCCAGCGCCAGCAGTGCGCCGTCGGCCGTCATGCTCAATGCGAAGCCCTGGCGCAGGGTGGTCAGGAAGCTGCTGCCGGTGTGAAGTGCCAGCAGGAAGCACATGAGCAGCCCGTTGAGAACGAAGACCATCGTGCCGCCGGCGAGGATGCCGATGCCCCATGTCAGCGGGATCGAGCCCTGCTCGGTGATGGCGCTGTTGATGCCGAACAGGTGCAACACCAGCCCGCCGGTCGAGAGCGCGAGCGAGATGTCGGCGACATTGAACAGGATCTTGCGGAACGGCTTGTGGCTCCTGATGTCGACGTAGGCACTGGTGAGCGCCATGACCGCGACCGCACCGGCGGGGCTTCCGAGCAGCGCGAGCGCGTAGGCAAACGCGTAGCCGGGTGTGACTTCGCCGCCGCTGCCGAAGCGCATCCACATCGCAGTCCTGGTCTCGCCGACGAACAGCAGGATTGCGAACAACGCGAAGGCGATCCAGTTGACATGCGTCATCTGGCCGGAGAACTCGACACGGAGAAGGACGCCAGTTGTGAGCGCGGCAAGGAGCGTGACGATGCCGATGAAGATCGTCACGTACCGGTCGCGTTTGCGCTGTGCGTCGCTCGGGCTCATTGCATGTCCATCTTGCGGGTGGGGGTAAGAGGCGGATCGCTCGTCAAGTTCCTAACGTGTGGTCGGGTTAGCCCACCGAGGACGGCGAACCCCACATA
>DASUEW010000262.1:0-3047 GCA_036274875.1 Ilumatobacteraceae bacterium | reverse complement strand
CGGGCGAGACCCGAACCGGTGAGACGACCTCGACCTCCGCCAGCGCGGCCAGGCTGTCGGCGAGCTCAGGGCTGAACCCGCCCTCCGACCACTGGCCGGACTCGACCACGTAGTCGGCCCGGAACGACGCGTCGACTTGATCGACCACGGCCGCCGTCGTGGACGAGGCGAGGATCGTGATGAACCCGACCAGGGCGACGCCGATCATGAGCGCAGCCGCGGTCGCCGACGTGCGCTTGGGGTTGCGCCGGGCGTTCTGCTGGGCGAGGTGACCGGATGAACCGGAGATCGCCCGGGCGGGCACGCCGAGCACTCGCAGCACGGGGCGCGCGATCACCGGTCCCAGAACGAACACGCCGAGCACGGTCGTCACCGCGCCGAGGGCGAGCAGTTGGAGCGCCGATTCGCCGTCGCCGGTGATTCCTGCGGCGGTGGCGACGACACCCCCGGCGGTGATGGTGAGCCCCGCGACCACCCGCTTGACGGAGAGGTGCGACCGGTCGATGGCGACGTCGCGCAGTGCCGCGATCGGTGCCACGCGGCTGGCACGCAGGGCCGGCGCGACGGCCGAGGCCACGGTGACGACAACGCCGACGACGACCGACGTGATGATGGTCGCGGCCGTGATGACGGTCGGGCCGGACGGAATGTCGAGTCCGACCTTGGCGAGCAGCTCGCGCAGACCGAACGACATGCCGATGCCGAGGCCGAGCCCGGCACCACAGGCGACGAGCCCGACGGCCACGGCTTCGAGGAGCACCGAACGCAGGACCTGCCGGCGGCCGGCGCCGATCGCACGGAGCATGGCGAGGTCACGTGTGCGCTGGGCGATCACGATGGAGAACGTGTTGTAGATGATGAACATCCCGACGAACAGCGAGATGTAGGCGAACGCGAGCAGGAACGTGTTGAAGAACTTGAGGTCCTTGCGCAGGTCGGCCTGCTTGTCGGCGGTGTCGGCCTCGCCGGTGAGCACCTCGATCTGGTCGTCGTCGAGTGCGGACTGGAGGCGCACCGCGAGCTCATCGGCCCTTGCGTCGGCTGACTTGGCAACCACGATGTTGTCGAAGTAGCCGGGCTCACCGAACAGCTCCTGGGCGGTGCCGAGGTCGGTGGCGATCAACGTCGAGCCGGGGATCCCGTCGATCTCGCCGAACGTCGCCTCGCCGACGAGCGTCAACTCGACCGGGCCGGTCTTGGCCAAGACGGTGAACGTGTCGCCGACCGTCCAACCTTCATCCGTCACGGTGGCGCGGTCGACGACGGCCTCGTTGGCGGTCTCGGGCGCGCGCCCTTCGGCGAGCTGGAACGGGTTGAGCCGCGCATCATCGATCCACGCCGTTCCGACCGTCGCCCCGAGTTCGTTGTCGGCGACCGCACCGTCGTCGCGAACGAGCTGGGCGAAGCCTTGAACCGAGCCGGCCGCGGCGTCGACCCCGTCGACCTCCAGCACATCGATGAGCATCGCCTCGTCGACTCGCTCGCGAACCTCGGCCAGCTCGCCGTCGATCGCCGACTCACGGCGGACGATCGCGTCGACGCCTTCGTTGTTGGTGGCGAGCACGTCGTCGAACGTGCGTCCCATGGTGTCGGTGAGGATCATCGTCCCCGACATGAACGCGACGCCGAGGATGACCGCGAGTCCGGTCAGCAGGAAGCGGAGTTTGTGGGCCCACAGGCCCTTGAGCGTGAGTCGGAGCATGCTCCCCATCGTGAGCGTCCGAGACGCGGGTTGCGTCGGCCGGCGGTTGCTGCCGTGACGTCGCCAGCCGTACTCCTCCAGACGTACGGCGGAGCACGTCGCGGTCATCCTGGCGACGGTTAGCGTGATCCGGCGTGACTCCGCACGTGCTGATCGCGGGAGGCGGCTACGTCGGGATGTACACGGCGTTGCGGCTCCGCCGAGGAGTGCGCGACGGTGACGTCCGGGTCACGGTGGTCGATCCCCGCCCGGTGATGACGTATCAACCGTTCCTTCCAGAAGCCGCCGCCGGCAGCCTCGAGCCGCGACACGTCGTGGTGCCGCTCCGCGCCGTCCTGCGTGGTTGTCGCGTGATCACCGGTCGGGTCACGTCGATCGACCATGCGAACCACCGTGCCACCGTGGAACCCCCGACCGGCGACGAGTACGGCATCGAATACGACCATGTCGTCGTCGCCCTGGGCTCGGTGGCGAGGACGTTGCCGATCCCGGGCCTGGCCGAGCAGGCGATCGGTTTCAAGCACGTCGAGGAGGCGATCGCGCTTCGCAATCAGGTGTTGGGTCGACTCGACCTTGCCGCATCGATCAGGGCCGCCTCGATCGACGACGAAGTGCACCGGCAAAGGGCACTGACGTTCGTGTTCGTCGGTGGCGGCTACGCAGGCGTCGAGGCGTTCGCCGAGCTCGAGGACATGGCCCGCTACGCGACGCGGTACTACGACAATCTCGAACCCGCCGACATGCGCTGGGTGCTGGTCGAGGCGACCGGACGGATCCTGCCCGAGGTCGGCGACGACATGGGCCGCTACACGATCGAGCAGTTGCGCAGCCGGTCGATGGAGGTGTTGCTCGACACGCGTCTCGAGTCGTGCGTCGACGGCCACGTCGAGTTGTCCGATGGTCAACGGTTCGATGCCGACACCATCGTGTGGACCGCCGGGGTGAAGGCCAATCCGGTGGTGGCGGCGACCGGCCTCCCCCTCGACGAGCGGGGCCGGATCCGGTGTGGCGCCGACCTGCGGGTCGTCGGGTTCGACGACGCCTGGGCGGCGGGCGACAACGCCGCCGTGCCCGACCTGTCGTCGAGCGTCCCAGGCGCAACCTGCAGCCCGAGCGCGCAGCACGCCGTGCGCCAGGCCAAGGTGCTGGCGCGCAACCTCCTGCGGGTGCTCGCCGGGAACGAGGTGGTCGAGTACCGCCACCGGCACGTCGGCTCGGTGGCCAGCCTCGGGCTGCGCAAGGGTGTCGCCCAGGTGTACGGCATCAAGCTCAAGGGCTTCCCGGCATGGTTCATGCATCGCACGTACCACCTGTCGCGCGTGCCGACGTTCAATCGCAAGGCCCG
>DASUEW010000261.1:0-6268 GCA_036274875.1 Ilumatobacteraceae bacterium | reverse complement strand
CGGGTCCAGACCGGCGAGCCAGTAGTCGGTGATCTGCTGCTGGAGCCCGGCGACCGCCTCGCGCACTCCCGCACCGTCGGGGTCGCTGACGATGAAATCGATCGTGACCGTGATCGTCGCGATCGGCGCGACCCAACTGACCTGCGTGCCGCCCGTCGACGCGAAGCCCTCCTGGCCCGACGCCGTCGCCGAAACCACCCCGATCGACGCGGCCACCACGCACCAGGTCGCAGTCGCCGAACGCCAGCGCCTCATGAGCCGAACGGGTCCGCCGCAGGAACGAACTGGAAGTCAGCCTCGGCACCCGCCCACCACAGTTCCCAATCGGGAATCGTGGCGGCCGCGGCCGCGGCGGCTGCCGCCTCGCGCAGTCCGAAGTCCTCGCCGGTGGCCTGCAGCAACGCAACGCGTGCTCGTTCCCAGACGTGAACGGGCGGGAAGCCGAGGGCGATGGGCGTGTCGTCGTCCAGCGAGGCGATCAGGACCGGGACCGCCCGAGCGTCTCCGACGGCGAGTAGCCCGGCGGCGGCCAGCACGCGCTCGCGCGGATCAGTGGACTCCAGGACCGGCGCCAACGCATCGACGTCCACTGACGACAGGGTGGTGGACAGCGCGTAGATCGCCGCCAGGCGCACGTCGGGATCGTCCGAACCGACGAGGTTCTTGGCCGTGGAGCGGGTCGACTCGGGGTCGGTGAGGATCATGATGGTCAGCGCGGCCCGGGAACCGACGTTGGCGGGTTCGGCGACGTCGAACCCCTCGATCGCCGCGACGACCCGCGCGTCGGATGCGACCGGCGCCGACGTGACCTCGACCGCTGCCCGATCGCTCGTGGCGGTGGTGACCTCGCTCGCCTGATCACCGTCCGAGCACGCGGTCAGCAGGCATCCCAGCACGACGTGCCAACCGCGCCGATGACGGCTGCGCTTCGTCGTCCGCATCCCGATCGCCACGAGGATACCGCGTCCCTCGTTGGTGGTGACGCCCGCCTCAAGCGGTGGCAGTTCGTCTCGCTCATGTTGGTCGTGATGTGTGCACTCGCGGCTGGGGCGTTGTGGTGGGTGTATCCATCGACTCCGACCAAAGGGCAAGTTGGATCGCTGGCGGTCGACGCGGGGCGAACGCCGATCCGTCGATCGGTTATGCCGCAGGGTTGCTCGCGCCCGCGAGCGTGTACGCACGGAAGCGGCAGCGGCGCTCCACCCAGCCGGTGTGATGGGACGGTCGCGTCTCGGGGGACGCGACACGAGTCGATGCAGCGAGCGTTCACTGCGCCGGCGTGGCGGGCTGGATGTTCTTGTTGTTTCGGAACACGTTCTCGGGGTCGTACTTCGCTTTCACCTCGACGAGCCGCCGGTAGTTGGCGTCGCCATAGGCCTCACGAACGCGACTCATGTCGTCGTCGGAGTCCAGGAAGTTCACGTAGACGCCGGCACGATGGGGTTCGAGCGCGTCGAAGAATGCTCGTGCCCACGCGGTCTCGATCGACCCGACGGTGTCGCCCTGCTCCGGAAGCCATACCGCGTCGATGCTCATGTTGTGATCCACATTGCATTCGGGGTACGCCGTGGCGCCGCGAGGCGCTCGAGCAACTGCGCCACCCATGTGGAAGATCGCCGCGTACGACCTCGGTGAGGTGGCGCGGTAGGCGTGCTCGGCAACGATGTCGATGACTGCGTCGGACAGGGTGGCGAGGTTCGTGCCTTTCCAGTAGTAGTTCCAGCCGTGCGGAACGGTGGCGTCGATGCCGCGTTGATGGTCGACGTACAGTGTGGGACCGACCAGATCTACGAGCGGAGTTCCGAACTGGCGGATCGCGCGGACGGCACGCTCACCCTCTTCGACGGCCCCTGCGTAGCAGCAGACGACCGCGATGGCCGGCCGGAAGTGCAGCTCGTCACCGACGACCGGCAGCGGCGGGACCGTGCCGAGCCGAATGACGGTCATCAGCTCGTCGGGCGCGTCGGCGACGAAGTCCCGATAGAAACGCAGGACGTCGTTCGTGTCGTCGGCCGCCCAGAAGACCGGTCCGGCCAGGACGGTCGGGCCGACTGGGTGCAGCGCGAATCGGAACGTGCTGACGACGCCGAAGTTCCCGCCGCCGCCTCGCAGCGCCCAGAAGAGGTCGGGGTGGTTGTTGGCCGACGCCCGCACGATGTCGCCGGTCGCGGTGACCACCTCGGCCTCCACGAGGTTGTCGACGGTGAGTCCGTGCTTGCGCATCAGCCAGCCGATGCCACCGCCGAGGCTGAGGCCGCCGACACCGGTGTGGCTCACGATGCCCCCCGTTGTGGCCAGACCGTGGGCCTGTGTCTCGTGGTCGACGTCGCCCCAGAGAGCTCCACCTTGGACCAGGGCCGTGCGGTCGGCGAGGTCGACCGAAACGGCGCGCATCGCCGAGAGGTCGATGACAATCCCGTCGTCGCACACGGCGGTGCCGGCGACGTTGTGGCCTCCGCCTCGTACGGCGATCTCGAGATCGCAGTCGCGGGCGAAGCGCACGGCTGCGGCCACGTCGGCAGTGCCGCTGCAGCGGGCGATCAGTCGGGGTCGTCGGTCGACCGTGCCGTTCCATACGGCTCTGGCGTCGTCGTAGTCATGGTGGTCGGGGGTGATGAGGACGCCTCGGAACCCGGGGATCTGCATCGCGGTCAGTGCTGTCATCGTTCCTCCTCTGATGATTGGGCCCTGATGGATGGGCTCTGGTGGATGAGCTCATCGCACCATCGGTGGGCACCGAGATGAAGTCAGCTATCTGGACTTCGCTGTAAGGAATCTGGACTTCACTGAGGTCGTGAGGCGCGGGACACTGTGCTCATGAGGACCTACGGCCAGTACTGCCCCATCGCCCGTGGTGCGGAGATCTTTGCTGAGCGCTGGACGCCGTTGATCATCCGCAATCTGCATCTGGGCTGTGAGACGTTCGGTGAGATCCTCGACGGTGCGCCCGGGCTCTCAGGCACCATGCTCGCCCAGCGGCTCAACCAGCTCGAGCGCCTCGGCATCGTCGAGTCGGCACCGAAGGCTCACGGACGCGGTCACCGCTACCTCCTCACGCGCTCGGGCCACGATCTGTTCAAGGTCTGCGTGGCGCTCGGCGAGTGGGGAGTGCGTTGGCTCGAGATTGCCCCCGAGCACCTCGATCCATTCGTGGCGTTGTGGTCGATGTGCAACGCGCTCCGCCAGGATCGACTGCCCGACCAGCGCGTGGTCGTCCGGTTGGACTTCACGGGCTACCGGCGTCACGAGCGGTACTGGTTGCTGCTCGAGCGCGGAGACGCCGAGATCTGCAAGACGTACACCGGTCTGGACGAAGACCTCTACATCACCGCCGATGCCGAAGCGTTCGTGAAGTGGCACGCGGGGCAGCTGTCCTGGGCGGAGGCGACCCGCGACTCGCGGATCCAACTCGACGGCCCGTCATGGCTCGTACGGGCCTTCCCGACGTGGAATGGCCGCAGCATGTTCGCTCACATCAAGCCCGACCACGCCGCCGCCGCCATTCCGAATTGACGCGCCGACTCACCAAGCCACTCCCGTACCGGGCGCCGCATGGTCCGCGAGCGCGGACCATGCCGCCAGCCCCGCCTCGCACGTAACGGCGAGTCCTCCCCGGTGAACCTCGAGCATTCAGCCTGTCCGCCCGCTGCAGCCTCGCGCCGTCGAGCCGTCCGCCGGCCGGGTCGCTCGACCCGGGCCGGGGTGTCGTGCATGATGAAGTTTCCGTTGCATTGAAGGGAGCGCTCATGTCAAGAAGAACCCTGTACGCGGCGATCTTCACGGCGGCTGTGGCCGCGTTGCCGGCGGCCGGCGCGGCGTCTGGACGCCACGGTGGCGAAGACGACGCGCGGCTGCTTGGGCGCGCCGTGCTCCCGGCTCTGACTGTCGCGCCCGGTCCGCAGTCGGGCGCGGCCGCGACCGACGCCAACGGTGTTGACTTCCCGATCGAGGAGGGCCAGATCGTCGAAGGATTCTCGGGGATCATCGAGGGTGATCGGCTCGGACAGTTCCTGGCGATGGCCGACAACGGCTTCGGGAGCAAGGCAAACTCGGCCGACTTCCTGCTGCGCGCCTATGTCGTGGAGCCGGACTTCAAGACGGCCGGCGGTGGCACAGGCGGCGTACTGGTGCGGGACTGGGTCCAGTTCCGCGACCCCTACGACCTGCTTGACTTCGGCATCGTCAACGAGGGCCAGATCGGCCGGCTGCTCACCGGTGCCGACTTGGATCCCGAGTCGATCCAGCGCGCCGAGAACGGCGACCTGTGGGTCGGCGACGAGTTCGGACCATGGATCCTCCACTTCAGCGCCGACGGAGTACTCCTCGATCCGCCGTTCTCGATTCCCGGTGTGACGTCGCCCTCCAACCCCACGCCCGGCTCGCAACCGGCGACGATCCGTAACAGCCGCGGCTTCGAGGCGATGGCGGTCCGAGGCAAGTACCTGTACGCAATCCTCGAGGGCGCGGCCGACCCGGCGGACCCCACCAGACGGGTCTTCGAGTTCGACATCCGCCGCGAGAAGCTGACCGGCCGGGAGTGGGTCTACAGCACCGAGACGCCGACGCCGCCCCAGACCGAGCATTTCATCGCCGACGCGCAGGCGGTCGGCCGTCACCAGCTCGTGATCATCGAGCGTGACGGCTCCCGTGACCAGGCGGCGTTGACCGGGTTCAAGCGCGTCTACCTGGTTGATCTCCGCAAGGTCGGCGCGGACGGGACACTCGTCAAGCACGAGCTGCTCGACATGGTCGACATTCCGGACCCCGACGGCGTATCTCTGCCGCCGATCCGCCCCGACGACATCGGCCTCGGCGACCCGTTCTCCGTGGTCTGCGAGTCGATCGAGGCGCTCCGGCCGCTCGGCAAGGACCAGCTGCTCCTTGCGTGCGACAACAACTTCCCCAACACAAGCCGCAACCCGACGGTGCCCGACGACAACGAATTCGTTGTCGTCCGCGTGCCCGGCCTGTAGGCGCGGGCCCGTCACTCATTTGTCGTTCGAGTTCAGTTCCCGCCCGAGCGGGCTGAAACCGAACGACGATGGGGCGTCAGATCGGTCGGCGCAGCACGGCGGCGCTGTCGTGAAGCCGTCAGCCGTGCGGCGCAGTCTCGTACGGTTTGGGTGTGTCTGGTCGCGTCGGCTTCGTCGATGCCTTGCTGGCGGCACCGGCGGGGGTGGCGTTGCTCGGCATGCTCGAGGCTCGAGTTCGCGATGGCGTTCACTGGTGGGAGGTCCCGACCGACTCAGATCCGCAGCCGGTGAGCGCAGCCGCCGAGGCCGTTTCGGCCCGAACGTTCGGTTCGCTGCTCGCCGCGGCGGTCGACGCCGCGGCATTTCGGGTCGGACCGTGGATCCCGAGTGCAGCAGACGAACTGGTCAAGGCGTACCGGCACGCCGACGCCCGCGCTCCGATCGCGCAGGCCATCGACGACCGCTTCGGTCGTGAACTCCACCGTGGCTTCGACGTCGACGCACAGGAGTGGTGGACGAGTCACGAGCCCGGTGACGAGCTCCGCGTCACGCCAGGCTTCCGATCCCTCGATCGGGTCTACGGGGCGGGCCAGCACACCGAGTGAGCTGCAGGTACGGTCGATCCATGAAGTACGGGCTGTTCGCGATCAACTACGGCACGTGCGCGAATCCCGAGAACGCAGTGCGTGTCGCGCAGCACGCCGAGGCTGCCGGGTTCGAGTCGGTGTGGACCGGTGAGCATCTGGTGCTTCCCGATCCGCAACCGGAGTCGTTCTCGATGCCTCCCACGTTGCCGTTCATGGACACGATCGTGGCGCTCACCCTGGTGGCGGCCGAGACCCACTCGATCAACGTCGCCTCGGGGATCATCGAGCTTCCGCTCCATCATCCGGTGATGCTGGCCAAGCAGCTCGCCAGCATCGATCAGATCGCACAAGGTCGCCTGATCGTCGGGGTTGGCGCCGGCTACGTCGCGGCCGAGTTCGCAGCGATGGGTGTCGACCTCGCCGAACGTGGCGTGCGCATGGACGAGTACATCGATGCGATGCGGGCGCTGTGGACGATGCCGCAGCCGCGCTACTCGGGCAGCGTCGTCCAGCTCGACGGCGTCAACGGATACCCCCGACCCGTCCGCGCAGGCGGACCCCCGATCGTCACTGGGGGCGTGAGCGCACCAGCTCGCCGACGGGCAATCGCGAAAGCGAACGGCTGGTACTGCTTCCAGACCACCGTGACATGGGCGAACGAGGCGATGCGCGTGATCACGTCCGAGCTGGAACTGGCCAATCGGCCGA
>DASUEW010000260.1:0-2661 GCA_036274875.1 Ilumatobacteraceae bacterium | reverse complement strand
TCAACTGGGTGATCCGTCCCGCCGGGGGCGGGCCGGCGAGCGGTCCGCCGCTGCTCACGGTTGACGTTGCCGCCGCGCCCGATGACGGCAACGCCCCTGAGGTCGTCGATGTCACGACACTCACCGAACCGAGTCCCGACCCGGCGGCGGGCGCCGACGACATCGCGCCGACGCCACTCTCGATCGCGGCATCATCGAGCATGGTCATTCCCGCGGGCGTTCCGTCAACGCTGACGTTGCGCACGGTTGACGGCACACCGGCGAGGTTCCAGATCGGGCAACGGCCGCCATCGAGCGACCTGACGATCGAGACATCGCAGCCGGACGGCTTGGTCATCGTGACAGCGCTCGACGGTGAGATCGTGGTGACTCCATCCGCCAGCTTTCTCGGCTCGATGTCGTTCTCGTTCTTCGTGGAGGGCGACCCAAGCCACATCGCGACCATGACGATCTCGGTCACTGGCAACGCGCCACCCGTCGCGGTCGACGACGACCTCTCGGTACCGGTTGCCGTGGAGACCCTCTTCGACCCGGCAGTCCTGCTCGCCAACGATATCGATCCAGACCCACCGGAGCCTGGAGCCCCGGCTGCGGCGACATCGCTCGACCTCGTCTCCGTCTTCGAGAGCGGGAATGGCCGAGCCTGGCTGGACACCTCCGGCATCGTGCACGTGATCGCGGCAACGGCTGGCACCTACACGTTCTCGTACATCGTCGCGGACCACGCCGGAGGGACCGACCGTGCCGTCGCCCGCGTCACGGCCGGGGAGCCACCGACGACCTCCACGACCTCCACGACCTCCACGACCTCCACGACAATTCGTCCGACTCCCACTCCTGTTCCTCCTCAGTCGACGGCACCGGCCACGGCGACCACTCTGGAAACATCGCCCACGACACCCGACCCCGGCACGTCGACGACAGTCGAGATGGACGCGGGTGCGCTCATCCCGCCGGGTGGCGAGCTGCCACTGACCGGTGGAGGCTTGGGCGCCCTGCGGTGGGCCGCGATCCTTATCATCCTCGGCTCATTCGCGATCGGAGCCTGTCGAATCACCGTTCGTCGACGAAGCACGTAGCACAGCGAGATTCGCGGATTCGACTCCACGGACGTCGAAAAGTCTCCTGAAGGCCATACCGCCGTCCATCGCCGGCCGTCTCGAATCAGCATGTAGCAGTCACGCCGTTGAGATCGACCGTGGGGTTATGGTTCGAGTCGCCCCTCCGACACCGCTTGACCAGGGCAAACGCCCTGGTCGTCGTGGTTTCAGGCGGAGATGATTGGCCGCTCGAAGGGCCATCTGTCCGCGATTTGTCCAGTCCGCGATTTGTCCTGTGCGGACCCGGTTCATAGTGTGCGGACCCGGTTCATAGTTGTGCGGACCCGGTTCATAGTGGACGTCGTGGTCCCGGTAGCTGGTTGACAGTTTCGGGACGCGGCCCCGGTTCCTGGGCGACAGTGGCCCCGGTAGGTGGCTGACACTCGTAGGTCCGCGTTCTGGCGGTGGTCACCTTCTTCGCTATGGGTGTTGATCCCTGCAGATCCGGAGGAGGCCGCGAGCAAGGCCCTGACCCCACAAGTCGGATGGATCCGCGAGTCGTTGGCGTGAGAAGCAGTCGCAGGTTGGTTCCTACCTCGACAGGATCGCAAGACGTTCGTCGACGAGCTGACCCAGACGCTGGTCGCAGTGTCGACGATTGACAACTACGCCCCGGTGGGCCAGCTGTTCCGGGAGTGGAAGGCCACTGCCGAGGTGCACGCCGACCCGCTCGCGGCTCGCGCGTCGGCTTCGTCGTCGGATCGACGCAGACGGCGACGTGGTTCCGGTGCCTTCGGGCTAACGCACGAACCGCGTGGGAGCGCCTCACCGTGAAGGGAAGACGCCAGTCCAGCGATACCCAGTCCACAGCTCGAGTTGTCCGGGGATGTGCGGCGACGGATAGAGGCCGGGCGGATCTACTGACCTTCGGGCGACGAGACGACGTTGCCGTGCCCGTCGAGGACCCAGAGCCCGTCCCAATCCCAGCCGACGACGTCGTCGCCCCACGTCTTGCGACCTGACCCCCGGCGAGATATCCAGAACAGCCCTTGTGTGAACGTCTTGGTCGTGTAGCCCGCCTGGAGCTCCTCGAGGAAGATGTCGCGAAACCGGTGAAGTGACGCGCGGATCGCGAGGAAGCCGACCGCCAGTGTCGCGAAGAAGGCGATCGCGCCCCTGCCGGCGACCCGATGGTCGGGCAGCAGCACGAGGCAAGCGATCACGGCTGTCGCCGCGGCGGCGAGGGTCGCCACCAATCTGGTGAACGCGCGGCGAGCGGTCGGGCGCCCGGCAATACTTGGCGGCGTCGAGGGTCGGGCCGGCGTGAGACCGGCCGACACCGCGGCGACGAAACCATCGACGTCGCGAGGCTGCGGCCCGTGGGTGCGCCGCCGCTCGATCACCGGCCGGTACGCTCAGCTGCGGAGTATCCGAACCCGACAGCGGTGCTGTTGATCCGCACGAACGGTGCGGAGGTGGTTTGAGCGGCCGCGCCAGTGGAAGTCGCGGACCCAGAGGGCACGACGTCGCTCCCAGGCCATGCCGAACTCGGCGGTAGAGCCACCGACCCTGCGTCCAGATTCGCTGACGTATCGTCCCCGCAGGCGACGGCACCAGAGAG
>DASUEW010000259.1:0-4268 GCA_036274875.1 Ilumatobacteraceae bacterium | reverse complement strand
TCCGCAGGGCCTCGATCGAGGCCGGGTCGGCGGTCGACGCCGTCATCGTCAGCGCGAGCACGCTCGCGAAACGGTGGTTGGGTTCGCTCGCGCCGAGCCCCACGAGCGCCTCGGCGCGGAGCACGTCCGGATCGGCGAGGGCGCTCTCGTTGATGGCACCGAGCGACCGCGCCAGCTCCGCGTCGTCGAACTCGGCGATCGCGGCGATCGCCGTCGGCACGGCGGTCGTCGCCGACGGCACGGTGGTCGAGACGTCACCGGATGCGTCCCGGGTCGACTGCGGTGCCGACCCGACGACGCGCTCCTCGTCGGGATCGCCGCTACACGAGACGGCAACGACGATCAACAGCAGCGTCGCCGCGATCGATGACCTGCGTCGCATCGCCGCCTCCCGACATCGAACGTGTCAATCCGCGCTGGAGTCCCATCAGTAGCACAGTTCGGGCACACGCGGCGCGTCGGGTGGCGCCGGGTAGCGTCGATGTCGATGGCGAGACCGATCAAGATCGTCCCTTCGGTGCTTCCGGCCGACTTCTCCATGCTCGGTGACGAGGTCATCGCGCTCGAGGCGGCAGGGGTCGACCTGATCCAGTGGGACGTGATGGACGGCCAGTTCGTGCCCAACATCACGTTCGGACCGGACGTCATCGCGGCGGCGCGCAAGCACGTGTCGCTGCCGTTCGAGGCCCACCTGATGGTGCTCACACCCGACCTGCTGGCGGGGCGGTTCATCGACGCCGGGTGCGAGCGTCTCATCGTCCACGCCGAAGCCTGTCCGCAGCTGCACGCCACACTCGGCGCGATCAACTCGATGGGCGCCCGGGCCGCGGTCGCGATCAGTCCGGCGACACCGGCGTCGGCGGTGGCCCACGTGCTCGACCTCGTCGACCTCGTCCTCGTGATGACCGTCAACCCGGGCTTCGGCGGTCAGGAGTACCTACCGACGATGGAGCGCAAGATCGCCGAGGTCCGACGGATGCTGGGCGAGGCGGGGCTCTCCGACACCGTCGACGTCGAGGTCGACGGCGGGATCAGCACGAGCACGATCGCCGGGGCAGCCGCGGCGGGCGCGAACGTGCTCGTCGCGGGCAGCGCGCTGTACGGCGATCCGGAAGGTCTCGGTCATGCGGTCGCCACGTTGCGGGCGGCGGCCGAGGCTGCCGCCGGCTGAGCGGCGAGCCCGACAGATCTGGCGCGGTTCGCGCAGCCCTTCTCTACGATCGGTCATGTGCCGATCAGCGTCGATGTCACCGCGCCCGGCCACGCCCTCGATGCGCTCGCCGACGCCATCCATCGCGCCAAGGCCGGCCGGCCCCTCTCGCCGGTGACCGTGATCGTGCCCACCAACACGGCTGGGGTCATGGCACGCCGGGCGCTCGGCAGGCTCGGTGGCATCGCCGCCGTCGACATGCTGACGCTGTACCGGCTCGCCGAGCTGATCGGGTCGCCGGCCCTGGTCGCCGACGGCCGCTCCCCGGTGTCGACCGCGGTGGTCGACCTCGCGATCCGGCGTGTGCTCGCCGAAGCTCCCGGCTCGTACGGACCCGTCGCCGAGCATCCGTCGACCGGAGTCGCCCTGCGCGACCTGCACCGCGAGCTCCGCCTCGCCGGCCCCGACGCGGTGGCGGCGCTCACCGCCTCCTCCCCCCGCGGTCGAGAAGCGGCGCGTGTCAGCCAGCTGACAACGCGCCGGCTGCGCGCCGACTGGTACGACGAGGGCGACCTCCTCGAGCACGCCGAGCTCGCCACGCAGCATGCCGTACCTCAGCGGCTCGCGCACACGATCGTGTACCTCCCCCAACAGCTGCGCGGGCGGGAGCTGCGCCTGCTCCGTGGGCTCGGGCGTGCTGCCGACGTGCACGTCATCCTCGGCCTCACCGGCGACGCCGGAGCCGACGCCGAGCTGAGCGCGATCGCGGCGACACTCGACCCCGGCCGGTCGCCGCCCGAACGACCGACCGACGCCCGATCACGGCCGCAGGCGGCCGTCGTCGATGTCGTGTCGACCACCGACGCCGACGACGAGGTCCGGCTCGCCGTGCGAGCTGTGCTCGACGCCGCTCGCACCGGAACACCGTTCGCGCGGATGGCGATCCTGTGGGCGGCCGAGAAGCCGTACGCACGACTCGTCGAACACCATCTCGACGGCGCCGAGATCGAGTGGAACGGCCGGCCCGGAACGCGCGTGACGGAACGCCTGGTTCCGCGGCTGGTGCTCGACCTGCTCGACGTCGACCGGCGCGGCCTGCGCCGCCGCAACCTGTTCGACCTGCTTGCCGATGTACCCGCCCGAGGACACGACGGTCATCGGCTGCACACCGCGGCGTGGGAGCGTGCAAGTCGCGCCGCCGGCGTGGCCCGTGACGACCACTGGGCGACGCGCCTCGGCGCCTACGCAGCCCGTGAGCAACAGCGCGCCGAAGCGACCGAACACGAAGGACCGGTCCGCAACGCCGCCGATGCCGTTGAGCTCGCCGCCTTCGTCACCGATCTGCGCGCCACGCTGGGCCCGCCCACCGCCACCCGTTCGTGGCTCTACTGGGCCGATTGGTGTGACGAGCAGATCGAGCGGTGGGTCGGTCGGTCGTCGCTCCAACGTCTCTCGGATCCCGAGCGGAGCGCGTGGGAGGCGGTCGAGCGTGTTCTCGACCGACTCCGTCACCTCGACGCGATCGGCCCCCCGGTGCGACGTCGCGAGTTCCGCGCGACGTTCCTCGCCGAGCTCGAGGTGGCGCCGCCACGCCAGGGTCGCGTCGGCAACGGCGTCACCACGGGCGCGCTCGCCGGCGCTGCGGGGCTCGACGTCGACCTCGTCGTCGTCGTCGGCGCCGCCGACGGTCTTCTCCCCCCACCGCCGTCTCCCGATCCGCTCATCAGCGACGCCGACCGTCACGCCGCCACGCTCACCACCAGCGGCGCGATGGCCGAGCGCGTGCACCGCCAGTTCCTGTCGGTGCTGTCGGTGGCCGATCGGGTGGTCGTGACGTACCCGCGTGGCGACCTTCGTGCCACGGCCCATCGGGTGCCGTCGCGCTGGCTCGACGCCCACGTGCCACTCGCTCGCCGGCTCGATGTCGCCTCGCACGGCGCCGGATTGTCGGCGACCGAGTTCCCCGTCTCCCACTCCGAGCACCGCCTGCGCGGGCTGTGGACGCACGTGGCCAGCGGTGCCGCCCTCGTCGACGCTCAGGGCGCAGCCACCGATCCTGTGCTCCGGCGGGCTGTCGCGATGCGGGCCGCACGCCGTTCGCCGGAGCTCACCGTGTACGACGGCGACTTGACGGGCGTCGCCGTTCCCCGGCTCGACCGCCCCGTTTCGCCGACCGAGCTCGAGACGTGGATCGCGTGTCCGCACAAGTACTTCGTGCGATACCTGCTCCGTGTGTACGAGGTCGAGGAGCCGGGCGACGAGATCAGCATCACGGCCCTCGACAAGGGCAGCGCGCTCCACATCGCGCTCGACCGCTTCAACCAGGCCGTGCTGGCCGGGGAGCTTCCCCAGCCCGACATCGCCGGTTGGACCGATCGTCACGTCACCGCCCTGGCGAACATCTTCGACACCGTCGGTGTCGACACCGAGCGCGCGGGGCGCACGGGTCGTCCCGCCTTCTGGGCCGACGAACGCGACCGGATGCGGGCCGATGTGCTGGGCTGGATCGCGCACGACGACGCATGGGTCCGCGACCGGCGGGTGCGGTTGTTGAGCTCCGAGCGCGCGTTCGGCGCCGCCGGCGACGTGACGATCTCGCTGCCGAGCGGCCGCTCGCTGGCGCTCAAGGGCTCGGTCGATCGCATCGATGTCGCCGACGACGGAAGCTACGTCGTCACCGACCACAAGACGGGCAGCGCTCGTTCGTACCGAGCGATCTCCGACTCCGACCCCACCGCGTCCGGCACCCGTCTGCAACTCGCCGCGTACGCGGCGGCGACACTCGCGCTGGCGGGGCGACCCGACGCCACTGTGCGTGCCGAGTACTCGTTCTTCGCGTCCGGTGAGTACAAGCGCGTCGGGTACACGTTCACACCGGCCGTGTGGGCCGAGGTCGCGGTCTGGTTCGAGCACGTCGTCGATGGCATCGAGTCCGGCCTCTACCCGGCGACTCCCGAACGCCCCACCTGGAGCGCGTTCACGCGGTGCATCTACTGCGACCCTGACAAGCTCGGCACCGCCGAGCGGTGGGGCGAGTGGGATCGCAAACGCCACGACGCGCGCCTGCAGCGATGGTTCGCCGATCCCGACACCGATCCCAACGCCGATCCTGACTCTC
>DASUEW010000258.1:0-4108 GCA_036274875.1 Ilumatobacteraceae bacterium | reverse complement strand
CTGGGGGAGCACGGTTCTACTTGTAACAAGGTGGATCGGGTCGCGTGCGTCGGATTTGAGCACTTCTGCGGTGTGTACGCTTCATACGATGGATACACGCACTAATCGCCTCCTGATCTTCCGCGATCGCCTCGACGAGGCGGTACGGCGCTCGGAGCTCAGCCGGAGCGCGTTCGCGGCCGCCGCGGGCGTCGATCGCACGACGCTGACGCAGCTGCTCTCCCGGACGAACACACGTCTCCCCCGCCTCGACACGATCGCCGCGCTCGCGTCTGCGCACAGTCTGTCGGCGGACTGGCTGATCGGCCTCAGCAACGTCGGTCCCGTCGAGGCCGCGATCATCGAGCACACGTCGTTCGCGGCGCCCGGTCCGACACCCGTCGACGAACGCCTCCTCGGCTGGCTCGACGAGGCGGCCGGTTACAAGATCCGGTACGTGCCCGCGACGCTGCCCGACCTCTTGAAGACCGACGCCGTCATCCGCTACGAACGAGCCGGCGCTCACGGGCCGAGCGCGGCGCAGACGATCGAGACGAGCGCCGCCCGACTGACATGGGCGCGCCACCCCGACACGGAGATGGAGTGCTGCTCGTCGGTCCAGGGGATCACCGGCTTCGCCCGCGGCGAGGGCATCTGGAGCCGGCTGAGCGTGGCGTCGCGTCGAGAACAGCTCGAGCAGATGATCGAACTGGCCGACGAGCTCTACCCGACGTTCCGATGGTTCTTGTACGACGGGATGCGGCGCTACGCGCCGCCGGTGACGGTGTTCGGTCCGCAGCGAGCAGCGCTGTACCTCGGCCAGTTGTATCTCGTGTTGACGTCGGCCGAGCACGTCCGCACGTTGATCCACAACCTCGACGGCCTCATCAAGGTGGCGTCGGTCGAGCCGCCGAAGGTCCCGGCCTTCCTCGCCCGCCTCCGCCGCGACCTCGACCGCTGACCACCACCCAAACCCCGTTCTGTCTGCTTCAAACGCGGCGCCGCTTCACTTTCAAGCAGACAGGTCGGAGATCTTCAGGTGAAACTGGCGGTGGGGCTGGCCGTGGCGGCGAGGGCGGACTCGTCGAGGGTGCAGCCGAGGCCAGGGCGGTCGCCGAGGTCGATCCACCCATCGCCGTCGACCTCGATCGTGTCGGTCAGCATGAAGTCGCGGCGGGCCGTCGTCCACTCGGGAGGATCGAACGGGAACTCGAGGAACGGCGTGCCGACAGTCCCGGCGGTCAGGTGGGCGTTGGCGAGCAGCCCGATCCCGTTGCCCCAGGTGTGGGGGGAGAACGTCTTGCCGGCGCCGACGACGTCGTGGGCGAGCCGGCGCAGCCCGGTCACGCCGTGCGTGCACACGCAGTCGGGTTGGAACACGTCGAGGCACTCGCGTGCGAGCAGCTCCCGGAACTCGTACGGCTCACGGGTGAGCTCGCCACCCGCGATCCGGATGGCGACGCGGTTCCGCAGTTCCGCGTGCCCCTCGTAGTCGCCGCGGTGCAGCGGCTCCTCCATCCAGTACACGTGCTCGGCGGCGAGGTGTTGGGCGACCTCGGAGGCCCGCTCGACGTCCCACGCCGGCTCGACGTCCCACGGCATCCGCCAGCCCTGGTTGCAGTCGACCATCAACTCGATCGAATCGCCGATGGCGTCGCGGATCGCGCGAACCACAGCAATGTCGTGATCGAGGTCGGCGCGGCCGAACCGGACCTTGAGGGCAGGGAATCCCATCGCCAGCACCGAGCGCGCGAGCGACACCATCTCGGGGATCGGTCGATGAACCCCGGACGATGCGTAGGCGCGGATCCGCGACGCGTTCCCGCCGACCAGCGACCACACCGGCCGATCCTGGATGTGACCGGCAAGGTCCCACAACGCGACGTCGAGCGGCCAGGATCGCGCGGCGTGGAACTCGACGTTGGCGAGCACGGCCGCGTGGCGGTCGAGGTCGAGTGGCTCCTCGCCGATGAAGTACCGCTCGAAGTCGGCGAAGCCGTACATCGCGTCTCCGGATCCGACACCGACGTGGCCGGCATCGTCGTGGACCCGCACGATCGTGGCGGGGAAGCGGGTGCGCGGTCGCGTGTCCCACGCGGCGGGAAATGCCGGATCGAGCGGGAGTTGGTGGTTGCTGATCTCGATTCGGGTGATCGCGCTCACCGCTGGGTGCTCCACAGATCGGCCCACAACGCAAGTGCGCGAGCCGCGAGGAGATCGCGTTCGGTGTCGTCGGCGAGCCGGCAGTTGTTGCGGTACATCGGGAGGTTCTCCTCGGCGATCATCGCCGCCGCGAGCTGGTCGGGCTCGAGCTCGAGCTCTGGCAGCCGACGGATCGCCGTCGACAACCCGACCGCGGCCAAGAGCTCGGCCAGCAGGTCGGGGAGCTCGCGGACGGGCCGGCCGAGTGCAGCTGCGGCAGATGTGTACGCCTCGGGCACGCCGGCGACGTTCCAGTCGAGCGCAGCAGCCAGGCCGATCGCCACCGCAACGCCGTGCGGCACGTGACCGAGCGTCCCCAGTGCGTGCCCGATCGAGTGCGCGACGCCGGTACCACCGCCGTCGATGGCGAGACCGGCGAGCAGTGCCGCCTCCTGCATCGCCTGTCGGGTCGCGAGATCGTTCGGCTCGGCGACGGCAGTCGGGAGGTGGTCGACGGCGAGCCGAAGCGCGTGGAGTGCCGGCGCCGTCACGAGCGCCGTGCTGCGCCGCCCGCTCACCGCCTCGAGGGCGTGGACGAACGCGTCGAGTCCGGTGGCCGACGTGACGTGGGAGGGCATCGTCACCGTCGCAACCGGGTCGAGCACGACGAGGTCGGGGAGCAGCTCGTCACCCCATGTCCACACCTTGCGCCCGTCGCGATCGGTCACGATGCACGTACGGGTCACCTCGGCCCCGGTACCGGCGGTGGTGGGGATCGCGATCATGAGACGATGGCCCGGCAGTGGGTTCGCGCCGAGCGCGTAGTGTTCGACACCCATCGCGCCCGTGGCCACCACAGCCGCCTGCTTGGCCGTATCGAGCGCGGTGCCGCCACCGACCCCGATGACGATCGCCCCCGGCGCCGAGCGCACCAGATCCGCCGCGGCGTCGACCGATGACGAGTACGGCTCGGCGGGCGGTACGACGTATCGCTCGATGGACCGCTCGAGGCGCCCGGAGGAGGCCAGAGATGCGACGAGGGCGGCGACGATGCCGTCGACGTAGCCGTTGGCGACGGCCGACTCGTCGACGATCAGCACCACCGCGCTGGCGGCGCTTCCGGCGACGAACTCGGCGACCGACTCGGATCCGGTGCTGCCCACGACCACCCTCGGCACCCGGCTGCACTCGTACGCTGCCACCTCATTTACGGTACACCCGTACCGGGAATGGTGGTTGACCGTTCCGCGGTGCGCCGTTAGGGTTCGGCCTGCCGGGGTGCAAGCCAGCACGCGCCCCCGTCAGCTGAACAAAAGGGGAGAGCATGGATTGGAAGCCTTTCAACCGGGCACGCGCCGCGGTTGGCTCGGAGGAGCTCGACCTGATCGAGTCGTACGCCAAGGGCCGCATCAACCGACGGGACTTCGTCCGTCGGGGCACGATGATCGGACTCTCGGTACCGTTCCTGGGAGCGGTCATCGCCGCCTGTGGCGGTGACGACGACGATGTGACCTCTGATACTGAGGGTGGCTCCGATACGACCCCGGGTACCGAGCCGTCGGGCACGAGCGGAGCCACGGGCGGCATCATCCGGGTCGCGTCGCAGAAGCCGGCCGGGCCGCTCGACCCGATCGGAATGCAGGACCTCGGCTCGTACGGCATCGTGGCCCAGTGCTTCGAGTTCCTCGCCACGCTCGGCGACGGCGACATCGGACCAGGTCTCGCTGAGTCGTGGGAGGCCAACGAAGACGGCAGTGTGTGGACGTTCCACCTGCGACAGGGTGTCAAGTGGCATGACGGCACCGACTTCACATCGGCCGACGTCGCCGCCACCCTCGACCGCCTCGCGGCCGCCGACAACGCCGGGTTGAAAGGCGTCATCGGACCCGGTTCGGTCGATGCGACCGATCCGGCCGTGGCCGTGGTCACGTTGCTCGCGCCGAACGGCAACTTCCCGTACCTCGTGTCGGTGTACAACGCCCAGACC
>DASUEW010000257.1:0-2594 GCA_036274875.1 Ilumatobacteraceae bacterium | reverse complement strand
AAGTCGTCGACCCAATCGAGCTCGGCCTGGAACTCCGGATCGGTTTCAAAATCCCAACTCACGATGGCATTCCCCTCTTGACAGTGCGGCAGCCCTCCATGTGAGCCGAACGCGCACTCCTTGTCAAGAGTTCATCATGATAAATTAGTGCCAGAAGGATTGTGCAGTCGCTCAGCGCCACTCGATGAGCTGATCGAGGACGGCGCCGCCCGACAGGCGGTTGTAGAACGCGGCCACACCCTCGAGGTGGATGCGCATCTCGTCGCGCGACTTGATCGGCTTTCCGGCGATGATCGCAGCCGCGATGACACGATGATCGTGGAGGAGGATGTCGGCGACATCACGCGGATCGGCGCTGAAGGCGATGTGGTGCGTGACGGTCTGCCCGATCGCCATCAGCGACAACTGCATCACCCGGTTCCCGGCCAGCTCGCCGACATCGGTGTGGAACGCCGTGTGATGGGTGACGAACGCCTCGAGATCGCCGGCAAAGGCGTCATCGTCCTCGTCGACGAGATAAGGCTCGAGGGTTTTCCGGACGAGCGCCCGATCTTCGTTGCGAGCGGCACGCTCGGCGAGATACCCCTCGGCCACCGCCCAGGCCTCGAACAGCTCTCCATAGGTGGCGCCCACCAGGTGGTAGTACAACGTGGAGGCCCGCCCGAGGTTTGCGGGATCCACGGTGCCGACCACGGGACCTCCACCGGGTCCGCGGCGGAGCGTGATCAGCCCCTGGGCTTCGAGCAGGCGGAGCCCCTCGCGGAGCGATTCTCGACTGACTCCGTACTGCTCGAGCATGCGAGCTTCGGACGGAAGGCTGTCGCCCTGTCCGAGACCGCCGGCGACGACGGAATGGACGATGTCGCGAGCGACGGTCTCAGACGTCTTCAACGGGCGCAACACGGTCGTGCCTGTTTGGATCTTCATTCGGGTGGGCTGCTTTGGCACAGCGGGAGGCTAGTTGGCGTCATGGATCCCGCCCCTGCTGGGCCGGCGCATTCCAAGGCACGACGGATCAAGCGAGTCATCGCGGCACGTCTCGGAACGCCACGCCCTTGTCGGGACGGGGCTCGGGGGGGAGTCCGAGGACGCGGTTGCCGATGATGTCGTGCTGGATCTCGTCGCTACCGCCGGCGATCTGGTAACCGGGCGCACCGAGCACGTGCTTGGTCCATGCGTACGTGCCCCACTCGCCGGTGTCGGCGGTCATCCGCGGTCCGAGCAGGTCGGCAGCGACCGCTCCGATCCGGGTCATCGATCTCGTCCACAACAACTTGCCGATCGACGCGTACGGTCCTGGGGCACCGCTGTCTGCGGCGGTGGCCAACGTCCGGGCGCCGACGAACTCGCGCAGCCGCTCGTGTGCATACACGTCGGCGAGCCGTTGCCGTACCAGCGGGTCGCCGTCCCGATCGAGCCATCGGGCCAGGGCGAGGAGCTGCTGGAAAGATCCCCCGACCGTGCTCATGCCGCGACCCGAGCCGCTGGACCGACGTTCGAATCCGAGTGTGGTGAGCGCGACCCTCCAGCCCTCGCCGATCTCACCGAGGCGGTGAGCATCGGGAATGCGCACGTCTGAGAAGAACACCTCGTTGAACGACGAGCCACCCGACATCTGCCGGATCGGCCGGATCGTGACGCCGGGACTGTCCATCTCGAGCATGAACGCCGTCATGCCCTGGTGCTTCGGAACGTCGCGATCGGTGCGGGCGATGAGCTCGCCCCACTCGGCGAACCGCGCTCCGGAGCTCCACGTCTTCTGCCCGTTGATCACCCACGAGTCACCGTCGCGCTCGGCGCGAGTTGCCAGCGCGCCGAGGTCGGAGCCGGCCCCCGGCTCGGAGAACAGTTGGCAACTCAGCGTTTCAGTCCGCAGGAGGCGCCGGAGCAGCCGGGCGCGCAGCTCCGTCTGGCCGAATTGGGCAAGAGTCGGGGCGACCAGGTGGAACGTCACGCTGAACGTCTCGTGGTGGGGCGGATGCACATACCCGGCTTCGAGCTCGTCGAATGCGAGAGCAAACTCTTCGGACAATCCGGCGCCGCCAAACTCGGCCGGCCATGTCAGGGCGCCGTAACCGGCGTCGAACTTCTCGCGTTGCCAGGCCATCGCGCGGTCCAGCAACGCGCGTTCCTCGTCGTCCGTGAGGTCATGGAACACCTCGACGGAGTCGCTGCCGACTCCCCATTCCCGGGCCGGCTCAACGGTGCCGGTCGACGCGGACAATGGTTCGGCGTGCTCGGCGAGCCAGGCGGCGGCTCGCTCGACGAATGCCTCGAAGTCCATCTTGCCGACCACTCTGCACAATTATCATGATGAAAGCAACCCGACGGCTGAACCGATTGACAGGAATTCATCATGAGGTTATCGTGATCCACCGAGGGGCGACGGGCTCGACCTCCGGGTTCGATCTCTGGCGCGACCTCTCCGAACCTCAACCTCTCCGCACAGGGACCTCTCCACACAGGGCCAAGATTGGACACGACATCATGACCGTCATCGACGAACGGGTCTCCTCAGCGACTCGAAGCGCCCTCGCGCGAGACATCTTCGGCCACGTCATCGACGGCGAACTCACGGGAGCCAAGAGCGGCGC
>DASUEW010000256.1:0-6241 GCA_036274875.1 Ilumatobacteraceae bacterium | reverse complement strand
AGGGGATTCCGTACGCGACCGCCGAGCGTTTCGAACAGCCGGTCGCCGTCGCCTCGCTCGGCGCCGCATCCGACACAGTGTTCGACGCCACCACCTATCGCGCCCTGTGCCCCCAGTTGCTCGGCGGCATGGAACGGCTGCTGGGCGGCAGCCGCCTGCCTGCTTCGGAGGAGTGCCACCACCTGAACGTGTTCACGCCAGGTTGTGACGATCAGCGCCGTCCGGTCCTGGTCTGGATCCACGGTGGCGCGTTCGTGACCGGCAGCGGCGCGACGCCGTGGTACCACGGCGCCTCGCTTGCCGCGCTGGGCGACGTCGTCGTCGTCACGATCAACTACCGCCTCGGATCGTTCGGTTTCGCCGGGCGCACGAACCTTGGCATCGCTGATCAGGTGGCGGCGCTGACCTGGGTTCGCGACGCGATCGGGGCCTTCGGCGGAGATCAGGACAATGTGACCGTCTTCGGCGAGTCCGCTGGTGGCGCGAGCGTCATCGCCCTCCTCGCCGCGCCGAGTGCCCGCGACCTCTTCCACGGGGCGGTCGCGATGAGCCCGTCGCTGGCGCAGCTGCGATCCACGACGCGCGCCGACCGAGCGACGGGCGAGCTGGTCGCGGCCGCGGGCGTGCAGTCGATCGACGACCTCCGTGACCGTCCCGTCGACGACCTGTTGGCGGCGCAGGCCGCCGTGCTCGCCGACCCGACCCGCGCACTGACGGCCTTCGCACCGACGTCGCACGGTGATCTACTACCCGGCGACATCCTCTCGGCCGCCGGGGCCGATCCCCGGCCGCTCGTGATCGGAACCACGCGTGACGAGATGCACCTGTTCAACGCGTTCGACCCGGCCAACTGGGCACTCGACGAAGCCGGTCTGCGGACGGCATTCGAGCGGCGCTTTCCCGGTCGAGCCGAACTCGCGATCTCCGAGTACCGCTCCTTGCGGCCCGACCACACTCCGGGTCAGCTGGTGTCGGCGATGCAGACCGACGAGATGCTGCGAGTTCCGGTACGTCGGCTCACCGAGGCGCGGGTGGCGAGTGGCAACGCGACGTGGATGTACTGGTTCGCCTGGCCGAGTTCGGCGTTCGGGGGAATCCTCGGGGCGTGTCACGCGGTCGACATCCCGTTCGTGTTCCACAACCTCGACCGTCCCGGCGTGCAGGTGTTCACCGGTGATGGCGACGACCGTCTCCGGGTCGCCGACGAGGTCGCCGGCGCAGTGCTGCGATTCGCGTCGGACGGCAAGCCGGGCTGGGACCCATACGAGCTCGGCGATCGCACGACGCGGCGTTTCGCGACCGAAACCGAGACGGTCCTCGACCCCGAACCCTCGCTGCGGGAGCTGTGGGCCACATCACCGTGACGAGAGTCAGATGACGTACAGCGTCGGGTCGATCACGGATGTGCCGGGCGTTCGCGTCGGCCACGCGCACCGCGTCCGGCGCGGCTGGTTGACCGGCACCACGGTCGTGTCGGTAGCGAGAGGTGCGGTGCCGGGCGTCGACGTGCGCGGCGGTGGCCCTGGGACGCGGGAGACCGACGCCCTCGACCCGCGGAACCTGGTCGACGTCGTCCACGCCGTGTGCCTCACCGGTGGCAGTGCGTACGGGCTGGCCGCCGCCGACGGCGTGATGGACGTGCTCGCCCGCCGCGGACTCGGCGTGCGGGTCGGGCCGGGGCCCTGCGAGGTGGTGCCCGTCGTGCCGACGGCTGTGATCTTCGATCTCGGCCGCGGTGGCGAGTTCGGCAACCGTCCCGACGCCGGCTTCGGACGGCGGGCCCTGACGTCGGCCAGGGGGACACCTCCGGCACGAGGTGCGGTCGGCGCCGGGACCGGCGCCGTCGCCGGCGGGTTGCAGGGTGGCGTCGGCACGTCGAGCACCACCGTCACACTCGGCGCAGACGACCATGACACTCTCGGCGCAGCCGACGGCCTGTTGGTTCACGTCGGCGCGCTCGCTGTGGTCAACGCCTCCGGGGCGGTGATCGATCCGACCACGGGGTTGCCATGGCAGGTCGAAGGCTTTCGGCTCCGCCGCCCCAGTGGCACCGACCGCGCGTCGCTCCTTGCCGTCACCACGCCGTCCGAGCCGCTCAACACGACGATCGGCGTGATCGCCACGTCAGCGCGACTGACCAAGGCCGAGGTGTCGAAGCTGGCGTCCGTCGGACATGACGGCATCGCTCGCGCCGTCCGCCCCTCACACTCGCTGTTCGACGGCGACACGATCTTCGCCCTGGCGACCGGCGACCACGAGATCGACACCGGCGCCAGCACGGCTGGCGGCCGCGAAGGCTGGCCGACCGAACGCGGCGTGAGGTACCGGGGACCCGACAGCCGGACCGCGCGTTTGAACCGGATCCTCGACGCCGCCGCCCGGTGCTTCGCGGCAGCGTGCACCGATGCGATCGTCAGCGCCGCGACAATTGGCGGCCGACCCGCGTACCGCGACCTCTGCCCGACCGCATTCCGGAATACGCGAAACCTCCACTAGCTTCATCGCTGTCGAGGCGTCTCACCCTCGCCGAAAGGAGTGGCACCGCATGAGCACGCCCGTCTCAGGCGAACGCGCGAAGGTCACCGTTCCGTCGATCGGCCAGATGAAGCTCGCCGGCGAGCGGATCGCGATGATCACCGCCTACGACGCGACGTTCGCCCGCATCGTCGACGACGCCGGAGTCGACATGATCCTCGTCGGCGATTCGGTCGGCATGGTCGTGCAGGGCGAGGCCAACACGATCCCGGTGACCCTCGACGAGATGGCCTACCACGTGCGCATCGTCGCACGGGCGCGCACCAAGGCGCTCGTCGTCGGCGACCTGCCGTTCGGCTCGTACCAGGTGAGTCCGGAGCAGGCCGTAGCGAGTTCGGTTCGCCTGATGAAGGAGGGCGCCGCCGGCGTCAAGCTCGAGGGTGGAATGCCGATGGCCGAGACGATCGCGGCCATCACCCGCGTCGACATCCCCGTCGTCGGCCACATCGGGTTGACTCCGCAGAGCTACCACCGCATGGGGGGGCACCGCGTCCAGGGCCGCAGCAACAGCTTCGAGGCCGGCGGCCGTGAACGCCTGATCGAGGATGCGTTCGCGGTCGAGCAGGCAGGTGCGTTCGCGATCGTCGTCGAGGGTGTCCCGCGGTCGCTCGCCAAGAGCATCACCGCCAAGCTCTCGATCCCGACGATCGGAATCGGCGCCGGACCCGACTGCGACGGCCAGGTGCTCGTGCTGCACGACGTCGTCGGGTTGTCGGACCTCCGGCTGAAGTTCACCAAGCAGTTCGCCGACCTGCGCAGCCTCGCGGTTCGCGCGACCGAGGAGTACGTCGACGACGTGAAGCGTGCGGTCTGGCCCGACGACGCCCACAGTTTCCACTGATGCGGGTGCTCGTGACGCCCGCCGAGATGCGGGCGTGGTCGCACGCAGAACGCGATCGCGGATCGACGATCGCGCTCGTCGCGACGATGGGTGCGTTGCACGACGGGCACCTGGCCCTGATCGCCGAGGCCACTCGCTTGGCCGACCGGATCGTGGTGTCGATCTTCGTCAACCCGCTGCAGTTCGACCGCGCCGACGACTTCGAGGGCTATCCGCGCCCGATCGACGACGACGTCGCACGGTGCACGAGCGCCGGGGTCGACGCCGTGTACGCCCCGACGGCCGCCACGATGTATCCGACCGGGTTCCAGACCCACGTCGAACCAGGGCGGCTCGCCGCAGGGTTCGAGGGCGCCAAGCGTCCCGGCCACTTCCGCGGCGTCGCGACGGTCGTCACCAAGCTGTTCGCCGCCGTCCAACCCGACGTTGCGGTGTTCGGCGAGAAGGACTTCCAGCAGTTGGCGGTCGTACGCCGGATGACGACCGACCTCGACCTCGGAATCACGATCGCCGCCGTGCCCACCGTCCGGGAAGCCGACGGGCTGGCGCTTTCGAGCCGTAACGGCCTGCTCACGACGGAGGATCGCGAGGCGGCCTCGATCATCCCGGCCGCGCTCACGGCGGGCCGCGATGCGTTCGCGTCAGGCGATCGATCGGCCCGCCGGATCGAATCGGTCGTGGGCGATGTCGTGGGACGCGCGCCGCGGGCGGCGCTCGAGTACGTGGGTGTCGTCGACGACACCCGCGACCCCGTACCGGAGGCCGACGAGCGATCGCGGCTGCTGGTCGCGGTGAGGTTCGGCGACGTGCGCCTGATCGACAACTGCGCACTCAGCGATCGTGGCCGCGCCTGACGGGCGCGATCCGAGCTCGAAGTCGCTGCGATCGTTGGCGCCGGTGAGCACGATGATCAGCACGACCCCGTTGAAGATCGCGTGGGCGAGGATCGTCGGGCCGATCCGGCGCAGCAGGTAGGCGCCGAGGCCAAACGCGCCGCCGACCGCCGACAGCACCATCACGAGGCCGATGTTGCCGGCGCCCCGCACCGGGTCGAAGTGAGCGGCCCCGAAGAAGACCGCCTGGAGGGCGATCGTCGCGACCGCCCCGAGCCGGGCCCGCAAGCCGCGCATCACGACCCCGCGGAACACCATCTCTTCGACGATCGGTGCCGCGACGACGGCTGTGATCCCGAGCGCGATCACGTACGCGCGGTCGGCGTCGATGTCGGACACGCGCTCGGTGTTGCTGGTGAGTGGGACGTCGAACACGAGGATCAGCGCGGCGACCGCGATCTGCACGACGAGCGCCGCGATCCAGATGACTGGACCCCAGCCGGCGTCGCTCCATCGGAACCGCAACCCGACGTCGGCACTCAGCCGGCGACTCCCCCACCGACGGCTGACATACCAGCACCATGCGACGGAGGGCCCGTATCCGACCGCCGTCAACAGTGCGACGTACACGAGCAGCGGCCACCCGAAGCCCGACAGCACGTCGATCAGCAGCCGGCCGCCGACCAACGAGGCCAGCAGGATGGCGAGCGCACCGATCGCCGCGACGAGCGGGAGCGACGGGTGCGGCTCGGCCGGCGGTGCCAGCGTGGTCGACGCCGGCACGAAGACCGTCGGCGGCGCCCAGTGACGACCATCGAAGTAGCGCGCGCCGGGCCGCCCGTCCGGATCCGAGTACCAGCCCGCTGGGGCCGACGAGGGTGGTGGCAGTTGTGACATGGCCAAATGAGCGATCCCGGAGTGGGGGGAGGCGTAGCGTATTGGCGTGCCGCGTGCCACCGTCGATGTCACCGTCGACGTCCCGGTGCACGGACCGTCGCTGTGGATCGACACGCTCCCCGACTCGCAGCGCTGCAGCTTCGCGCCACTGCCCGGCGACTCCGAGTTCGACGTGGTGATCGTCGGTGCCGGCTTCACCGGTGCCTGGACCGGTTACTACCTCGCCGCGGCCGATCCGACGCTGCGGATCGCGGTGCTCGAACGTGAGACGGTGGGGTTCGGCGCGAGCGGCCGCAACGGGGGGTGGTGTTCGGCCCTGCTCCCGATGAGCCTGTCGACCGTCGGTCGGCGCCACGGACGCGACGCGGCGAGAGCGCTCCAGGTGGCGATGCACGACACCGTCGACGAGGTCGGTCGCGTCGTCGCGGAAGAGTCGATCGACTGCCATTACAGGAAGGGCGGCAGGATCGATCTGGCCAGGTCGACACCCCAGGTCGAACGCGCTCGCGCCGAGATCACCGAGTACTCCGAATTCGGATTCGGCGACGATGACTACCGGTGGCTCGACGTCGGCGAGGCGTCCCGGCAGTGTGCTGCCACCAACGTGCGGGGTGCGTTGTTCACCCCGCATTGCGCGGTCGTGCATCCCGCGCGGCTCGTGCACGGCATCGCCGCCGCGGCAGCTGGGCGCGGCGTACGGTTCTTCGAGCGGACCGCCGTCGAGCGCATCGAGCCGGGTCGGGTGACCACGACCGGCGGGACCGTTCGCTGCGACGTGATCGTTCGAGCGACCGAGGCCTACACGACCCAGTTCGCCGATGGGCACCGCGACCTCATCCCGATCTACTCGATGATGATCGCCACCGAACCACTGGGCGAGGAGCAGTGGGCGTCGATCGGCCTCGCCGATCGCCCGACGTTCGCCGACGGTCGCCACGTCATCATCTACGGACAGCGCACCGCTGACGGCCGCCTGGCGTTCGGTGGGCGCGGGGCGCCATACCACTGGGGCTCGGCGATCACCCCGTCGTTCGACACCGATCGACGCGTTCACGATCTGCTCGTCTCCAGCCTGTTCGACCTGTTCCCATCGATCAGGCACACCCGTGTCACACACCATTGGGGCGGACCGGTC
>DASUEW010000255.1:0-3844 GCA_036274875.1 Ilumatobacteraceae bacterium | reverse complement strand
AGCGTTTCCTGGGGCGCGTTGGCCTCGAGGATCACGCCGCGTAGACCGGCCACCGCCACCCCGACCGCTCCGCCCGTCGCTGCGCTCAACCATCCATCGGGAACGACCAGTACGGCGACATCGGTCGTGCTCAGCCGCGCGACCTCGTCGAGAAGAGCGAGCCCGGACAGCACCCCGGGCTCGTCCTGCGTCAACGGAGGCTGGAGCCCGCAGAACAGGTCGGCCTCCACACCTTGTGCGTCGACGGGCATCGCCACCGTCGCGTACGCCACCATCCGTTCGGCGACGCCCTTTGTGACCTGACACGACACCGTCGATGCGCCGAGCGCGGCAGCCCCGAACATCACGCTGAGAGGCCTCGTTGCGAGTGCTTGCGGTGCTTGTGCGGCGGACGTGCTGGCGACATTGTCGACCTCGTCGGCCACGGACGCACCGATCGGGTCGGAGACCTCGACAATCGCGGTCACGGTCTCACCCGCATGTGCCACGAACGTGGAGCCAACCGGGAGCAACACGACGTTGCGGCCTTGCTTGAAGGTGACCCGCTCCGTTGTCGCCGGCACCACGTCGCGCGTGCCACCACCGCTGCCGTAGGCGATGACCGTGGTCGTCACATCGAGAGCCTCTGTTCCGGTGATCATCGCGTCGATGGTTGCCTGCACGAGGCTGTCGCGATCGGCGACGAGCCGTGAGGCGTCACCCGGCGCCTGCAAGATTGTCACCTTGCGGACTGCGGCGTTCGGTCGCACGGCGATCTGCGCAGCGAGCGTCTGCATGGCGAAGTTCCCGACGCCATCCAACTCGGTCCACATGGCAACGGCCGCCGCCCCGTCGACAGCGGGCGGTCCGGCCGGGAACAGGAGACCGTCGCCGAGCGCGAGCCGATCGAGTCGGCGAACGGCTCCTCCGATCGGCACGCCCCCGGTCATGTTCACCGCCGCCGAGACGACCGACTCGTAGGTTGTCGTCACCACCATCAGATCGCCGAGTGCCGTCGGTCCGCCGGTCGCCCCCGGTGTCGTGGTTGCTGCCGGGATGACCAGGGTTGACTGCAGATCGGTGAACAGGGCCGAGCCGTAGATGCGCTGGCCGGCCCGATTCGGGTGGAAGGCACCGTTCTCGTCACCCTGCTCGGCGACCGACTCGCCGAGTTGGACGACCCAATGATCCTTGGCGCAGTAACCGTGGCTGTGGAACTGCTGGGCGATGCCGCCGACATAGCGCCACCCTGCGTCGAGCGCAGCCTGCCGGCCGACCACGTTGAGTTGGCCGATGACCCCGTCCCGAGCCCAGTTCGCCTCGTCGTCGTCGAGGAGGTCCGGTCCCACCGGCAACACCGCGCATCGCATCTCCGTCACGCCGTTGCCGTCGGAGGTCGGGTCGAAGTACTCGGTGAGGCGAACCCTGCCTGCAGGGATGCCAGCGGCAGCGATCGCGTTCGCGAGCCGCTGATATCGGCTCGGCAGGCCCACCATCTTGGCCTCGAACTCCAGCCGAGTCGGCGAAATGTCGCATGACGGCTCGATGATGCAGCCCTTGACGACGTCGGAGAACTTGACGTCGTTGGCACCGATGGAAACAAGGAGCGCATCGGCGGGTCGATTGCCGATCAGGGCCGCCATCTGATCGAGTTGCGACGGCCGAAGAGAAGTTGAAGAAGGGACGACTCCGGCGTATGCGTCGAGCAGTCCCCCGGTGTTCGGATCGTCGACGTTGGCGATCTCGGGGACGTCGACGATCGCAGCACCCGAACACGACAGCTGGACGAACGTCACCGAACTGCGTGAGTCGGCAGCTTCGAGGCGTTGCGCTGCCAAGGCGGGGCCAGCGAGAGCGGACCGGTGGCAGGACCCGTTCTGCCACGTCGCCATGGTTGCTCCGCCAGTGTGGGGGCTGCCTTCGCCCGAGGCAACGGAATCGCCGATCGAGACGATCAGGTGATCGCGCGGCTTCACCTCGTGCTCCACCGTCGACACGGTGCCGGCATCATCCTCGACGTCGAGGCGAACCGTCACGGCGTGCTCGTCGTCGACGTCGATCGTTGTCTCACACAGCGCCGGGCCTGAATCGTGGACTGCTCCGTCCACGGTCCAGGTGTAGCCGGCGATTGTTCGACCGGCGCTCGGTCGCGAGCCGCAGCCGTCGAGCGTGACCGTCATCGCCTGGTTGGCGTACACCCGTAGCTGATCCACCGCGTCGTTCCCAGAACCGTTCGCCGGATCGGGCAGATGGTCGCCATCGGTATCGACGTACCGGTCGGGCACTGACCAGTCGAACCGCGCCAGCGGCCGGTTCTGCGGCGGCGTGGCGAACGAGATGTTGACCTGTGAGTCGTGCACCGGGCCCGAACCGACCGACGACACTGCGATCATCGAGGAGAAGGCCGCACCGCCGTCGGAGCTCGTCGACACCCACGTCACTCCAGCGCGATCAGAGACGGCGACCGCTATCGATCCGCTGGCCGCGTCGATGGATGCGGACTGCCCGGCTGGCATCACGAGAACCGGGGCACCGAACGTGCCAGCTCGAGGAGCCGAGACGACCCATACCGACGGAGGGTTGGCGACGGGGTCGACAGGTTGATCGACCAGCAGAACGTGCGAGCGACCGTCAGCGGTCGCGACCGAGGGATAGTCGAACCTGGATCTGGGAATCGTCTGCAGCGACCCGACCAGTCGGCCCTGCGCGGTTACGGCGCCGAGTGCCGGAGCCGTGCTCGGCACGGAAGGAGAGGCCCGGAAGGCCATGACCATCGTGTCGTCGGCAGCATCGAGCGCCATCGCGGACCCGGCGTAGCTCTGCGAGGCGAACATGGACGCACCCCCGTTGGTGGTACCGCGCAACTGCACGGTGCCGGGACGTTCCCACGCGAGCCAAGTGCGGTCGTCGTCGACAGCGACGCGGACCTCGAAGCTCTCGGTGTCGAGCCGTCGCGGGGCGGCCCACGTGATGCCGGCGTCGGTCGAGCTCGCGAGATACGGGGCATTCTGACAGTACGACCGTCCAGGCTCACACCACAGACCGACGAACGTGATCGCGACGCGATCTCCGTCGACGGCGATCCACGGCCGCGTCGCGCCGCCACCATCTCCGTCGAAGCGCGCGGCGACGTTCCAGCTCTCCCCGCCGTCGGTGCTCCGCCGGTACACGGCCTGCTGGCGGGTGCCGTCCTCACGAACCACCGAGTGGAACGTGCCCCTCCCGTCGGTGACGACCCTTCCGTACACCGATTGAACGCCCATCTGGGTCGAGGTGACGGGATCGAACGAGGCGGCGATCGCAGACGCGGCTGGGCTCTCGACGGCCCCCGCCACGCAGATGGTCGAGGCAAGGGCCACGACCGCGGCTGCGAGGCGCATCCACCGGGGCGGCCTTCCGTTCGCTGCCTCACGCCCGCTGCCCATCAGACGAATACTGCTCGCGCGCCCGTGTGACCGCATCGGGAGAATCCCCTATTCGCAAACCGGAGCGACAGAAGAGGTCGGCTAGGGTCCGTACGTGCAGGGTCGGGACGCCTATCAAGCCCTGTTGCACCGATTGATCCAGCGCGCCAGGGGCGGAGCGCCCGAGGTGCTCATGCTCCGCGGCGATGCAGGCATCGGCAAGTCGACTCTGCTGCAGGATCTTCGCGCGTCGGTGGAGGACGCGGTCGTGATCTCCGCCACCGGCCTGGAGAGCGAGCGTCACCTGCCTCTCGCCGGTCTGATCGAAATGCTGTATCCACTTCGCTCGCTCCTGAACTCGCTCGAGAGCCCTCATCGCGAGGTCTTGATCCGGGTCGTCGAACACGGCGAGTCATCCACACCCGTGGCGCTCGGACTCGCCATGCTGCACTGCCTCGACG
>DASUEW010000254.1:0-2357 GCA_036274875.1 Ilumatobacteraceae bacterium | reverse complement strand
GACGGCTCACGGGATCGGCAAGGATATGTCATCGCCGAGTCGCACTTGAGATTCGAGGATGAGCGTCGACGACGAGAAGCGTTGATCCGATAGGGTATGACGAACGATATAGCGAGGATCGGCCATGACCACAACGGATTCCGTAACATCTGATGCCCTGGTGGCCGCTGCGCTGGCGATCACCGAACGCGAGATGCGCGTGTACGGCGAGCGCACCCGCGCCTCGCAGGCGGCGACCGCTCGCGCTCGCAAGGTGATGCCGGCGGGCGTCCCGTCGAGCTTTCAGGCGTACGACCCTCATCCCATCGTGGTACGTCACGCGTCGGGCTCGCGGATGATCGACGTCGACGGCAACGAATACGTCGACTATGACATGGGTTTCGGCGCCCTGTTCGCCGGGCACATGCACCCGGCGGTGCGCCGTGCGGTCGAGGCCCAGCTCGATCACGGCACGCTCTACGTCACGCCGTGCGAGCTCGATGCCGACGTGGGCGAGTTGCTGGCCGATCGGTACGGGCTGGCGATGTGGCGCCCGACGAACTCGGGGACCGAGGCCACGATGGATGCCATTCGCCTCGCCCGTGGCGTCACCAAGCGGGAGAAGATGGTGAAGGTCGAAGGCGGATTCCACGGTCATCACGACGAGGTGATGATCTCCAACAAGCCACCGCTCGACAAGGCCGGCCCGGCCGACGCTCCGTTCTCGGTGCCGCAGTCCGGCGGCATCACCAAAGGCACCGTCGCCGACGTCATCGTCATCCCGTACAACGACCCTGACGCGCTGGAACGGGCACTGGCGAACGACGACGTCGCGTGCTTCATCCTCGAGCCGGTGATGGAGAACATCGGGATCTGCCTCCCGCTCCCCGGCTATCTCGAAGCGGTCAGGGAGATCACCGCCCGCCACGGCACGCTGCTGATCTTCGACGAGGTCAAGACCGGCATCACGGCCGGCTATGGCGGGGCGACCAAACAGCTCGGTGTGGAGCCCGATCTGATCACGCTCGCCAAGTCGATCGGCGGCGGCTTTCCGGTCGGGGCGTTCGGCGGGAAGGCCGAGTACATGGACTTGATCACCACCGGCGAGGTGCTCCACCTCGGCACCTACAACGGCAACCCGCTCGTCATGGCCGCGGTGAAAGCGACGCTCACCGAGGCGTGTACGCGGCCGGTGGTCGAGGCGGCGATCGCCCGCAACGCCAAGCTCGTCGCCGCATGCGACGCGGTCATCCAACGGTCGGGGATCCCCGCCCACACCGTGGAGTTCGGTGCGAAGGGCTGCATCACGTGGTCACGCGACCCCGTCCGGAACTACCGCGACTACAAGGCGACCAATTTCGAGCTCGCGTTCGCACAGTGGATCCACGGGATCAACCGCGGTGTGCTGCTGCCGCCGGGCCTCGACGAGCAGTGGCTGATCTCGGTCGCCCACGACGAAGCCGATTCGATGCGCTACGCGACGGTGTTCGAAGAGTTCGTCGACGAGCTGACCGCGATGACCTGACGGGGTCAGCTCCAGCTGCGGTCCTCGCGGTAGCGCCCGACCGAGAGCGGTGTCGACCACTGCTTACGCCGCCCCGAGCCCGACGACGCGATGATCAACGCCACGCCGCCGGCGGCGAGCACCACAACCGCGCCGATGACGAACGACACGGACCGCAGCGCGAGCCGCGGCGATGCCTGGGCCCACGTGCTGTCGTCGATGGCTGTGACGAGGTGCACCGGAATGATGTAGCCGAGCACGACGAGGGAGGCGGCGATCGCGATCCCGAACTCGCCGAGCGCCCGCACGATCTCGCTGCGGTCCGGACGGGTCACGAGCGCGAGCAGCACGATCAGCGCGCCGAGCGCCGCCATGATCGGCACGAACCAGCGCAGCACCGTGTCGAGCAGATCGAGCGTGCCGATCTTCGGGACGGGCAGCACGATCGGCAGGCCGGGGACGTCGACGGCACGTTCGTCGCGCACGATCTGGATCAATTGCTCACCGCTGATGCTCACGGGCTCGTCGTTCTCACCGATGACGCGGCGGTGTGCGCTGTTGACGATGTCGGCCATCACCGTGGCGCCCGGCTTGCTGTCGATGATGGGATCGATGAACACCGCGAGTTCGTTGGCCGAGAGCTCGAGCGTCGGAGCCGCAGCGTCGGCGATGATGGCGGTCAGCTCGCGTCGGATCTCGGTGTCGTTGAGGATCGCCTCCGCCTGATCGGCGTTGGCGGTGGGGCTGAACACGGCGCGTTGCAGCCACCATCCGCCCACCGCGAGGCTCAACGCCACACCGGCGAGCAGCAAGAGGACCCCCGACAGGCTGCGCCGCACCGGATGAGTCTCGCGGATCGACGCCCTACCCTGCG
>DASUEW010000253.1:0-4380 GCA_036274875.1 Ilumatobacteraceae bacterium | reverse complement strand
GCCGTCGGCGACCGCGGCGAGGGTGCCGGCATCGCGCTCGCGAGGCCGTCGGAGCGTCAGCGCGCCGACGAAGTCCTTGCGCGAGACCGCCAGCAGGACCGGCCGGCCGAGGGCGACGACCGCTTCGAGATGGTTCAGCACGTCGATCGTCTGCGCCGGCGTCTTGGCGAAGTCGGGACCTGGGTCGAGCACGATGGAGTCGACCGCGACACCGACGCCGACCGCCGTCGCCATGCGCTCCCTGAGGAACTCCACGACGTCGGCGACGACATCGTCGTAATGAGGGAACTCCTTGCGTTTCGGCGCCGCCCGGGTGTGCATCAGCACGATCCCGGCCCCGGTCTCGGCACACGCGACGGCCAAGCCGATGTCGCGCAATCCGCTCACATCGTTGATGAGATGAGCGCCCTCGGCGAGCACCGCGCGCGCCACCGGTGGCTTCCACGTGTCGACCGACACGACCATGCCGAGTCCGACGAGACGCGCGACGAGGGGTGCGACGCGGCGGATCTCCTCGTCGGCCGGAACTGGATCGACGCCGGTCACGCCCGACTCGCCGCCGACGTCGATGATCGCCGCTCCGCACGCGACGAGCTCCTCCGCGCGGGCGACCTGGGCGTCGACGCCGTCGAACATCCCCCCGTCGGAGAAGGACTCCGGGCTGGCGTTGACGATCCCCATGATGAGCGGTTCGCCAGCAGGCGCGACGAGGGTGCGATCGCGCAGCCGCAGCATCGGCGGCGAGCCTAAACGACACGAGACAAGGTCGAGACGTGCGTCACGCCTGCCCTCTCGCTCTATCGATGACGAAATCTGTCGATACACTTCGGCCGTGCTGAGGAACGGCTTGCCGGGCCTCTTCGGAGTGCCCAGGGAGCCCCTGGTCGACCACGACGAAGGACGATGACATGACTGACCGGATCGAGGTACGCGGCCTTCGCCTGATGGCCACCGTCGGTGTCCTCGATCACGAGCGGGTCGCAACCCAGCCGATCGAGATCGACCTGGTGATGCAGGTCGACCTGTCCGGCGCCGCCGAGAGTGACCGGCTCGAGGAGACGGTCGACTACGGCGCCGTGTCGATGGCCGTCGAGGAGGTCGTCGCCAAGAGCCGCGACCTGCTGCTCGAGCGACTCGCCGGGCGCATCGCCGAGACGGTGCTCGGTTGGACGGCGGTCGAGACCGTCGAGGTCACGGTGCGCAAGACCCGCCCGCCGGTGCCGGTGCTGCTCCGCGACACGGGCGTCCGGCTGGTTCGCAGCCAGGCGGGTCGCTCGGCCAGCACGTCGGCCGGGCCGCACCGGGCACTCGTCGCACTCGGATCGAACCTCGGCGACCGGGCCGACTACCTCCGCCACGCCGTCAACCGTCTCGCACCCGTCCTGCAGTCGTCGGTGTGGGAGACCGAGCCGGTCGGTGGTCCATCCGGTCAGGGCCCGTACCTGAACATGGTGATCGCCGTCGAGACGGCCGACGACCCGTTCGCGTTCATGCGTCGTTGCCAGCGCGTCGAGATCACCGCCGGGCGCGTCCGACGGACCCACCACGGAGCTCGAACTCTCGATGTCGACGTGCTGTTCTACGACGACGTTCGCATCGAGAGCCCTGAGCTCGTCGTGCCGCACCCGCGGATCATGGGGCGAGCGTTCGTGCTCGCACCGCTCGCCGAGATCGCGCCGACGCGGGTGCCGGCGGGTTGGGACGACGATCCGTCGGTGATGGCCGGGCTGCGGTCGCTCGGACGGCTCGATCTCCTGTGAGCGCGACCATCCGCGAGCCCGCTTCCGGCGATTTCCTGTTCGACGCCGACTGGTCCCTCAGCGATGCGCTGGCCCGCAAGGGTGCCACGACGATCTCCGTGTGCATCCCGGCGTTGAACGAGGGGCTGACGATCGGCCACATCGTCGACACCGTCCGCGGTGCGCTGACCGGTCCCGACGGGCTCGTCGACGAGATCGTCGTGCTCGACGACCGGTCGTCCGACGACACCGCTCGACGCGCTGCGGATGCCGGGGCAAGGGTCGTGCCGATCGATTCGATCCACGCCTCGGTCGGACCTGGGCACGGCAAGGGCAACGCGCTGTGGACCAGCCTGCTGGCGTCGACGGGCGACATCGTCGTGTGGTGCGACGGCGACGTGACCACGCTCGAGCCGAGTTGGATCGTGCGCCTCGTGGCGCCGTTGCTCGCGAAGCCCGAGCTGGCGTTCGTCAAGGCGCGGTACTTCCGGCCCGACGACGAGGGTGGAGGCGGACGGACCACCGAGCTCGTCGCCCGCCCGCTCCTGTCGCTCATCGAACCCCGCCTGGCGGCGATCGCCCAGCCATTGGCCGGCGAGATGGCCGGGCGACGGACGGTGCTCGAGGACATCCCGTTCGTGCAGGGGTGGGGCGTCGAGCTCACGCTGCTGCTCGAGATCGCCAAGCGTCACGGTGTGGGAGCGATCGCCGAGGTCGACCTCGGCGAGCGTCGTCACCGTCACCACCAGCTCGAACAACTCGCGCTGCAGGCAGCCGAGGTGCTCGTCACCGGGTTGCGCTGGGCCGGTCTCGATCCGTCATCCGGCATGGTCGACCTGATCCGCGCCGGCGGCGAACACCGCCAGCTGAACCTCGCCACCCGTCCCCCGATCAGCTCGATCGTCGGTTCGGGCACGCTTCCTGGTGGGCGCTGAAAGTCGCCAGGCACCTACGATCTCCTTTCGATCAGTGAAGACGAGGGGATTCCATGGCGTACGACACCGACGATCACGCCCATGATCAGATGGTGCGCCGGCCGGTCACCGACTGGGCCGCCGACTGGGACTGGCTCGATCCGGCGTGGGGTGCGGGCGCGCCCGAGATCTGGCAATCGTTGCGGGACGCCGGGTGCGACGTTGCGTTCACCGAACGGTACGGCCGGGCCTGGATGCCGATCGGCTACGACACGATCTCGGAGGTCGCGTACGACACCGATCACTTCTCGTCGTTCCGGGTGTCGGTGTCACACCCCGACTCGCCGGTGCGTCCGGCGCCGCCGATCACGTCGGATCCGCCCGAGCACCACGAGCATCGTCGCCTCCTCCTGCCGGCGTTCAGCCCGAAGGCCGTCGATCCGCTCACGGACGAGACTCGTCGATACTGCCGCGAGCTGATCGAGCGCCTCGACGGTCGAGACGTCGCCGACGCCGCCGGCGACTACGCCCAGCACATCCCGGTCCACCTCATCGCCCGCATGGTCGGCGTGCCCGAGTCCGACGCTGACGTGTTCCGCGACTGGATCTTCCGCAACTTCCAGCTCGGGCCGATCGATCCGAACGCCAAGGTGCAACTCCAGGCGGACATGGCGGCCTACTTCGATCGGCTCCTCGACGCGAGGGTTGCCGAACCCGCCGACGACCTCGCGACGTACGTCACGCAGGCCGAGCTCGACGGACGGCCGGTCCAGCGCGAGCTCCAACGCGGCTACCTGTCGCTGTTGATCCTCGCCGGCATCGACACCACGTGGAGCGCCATCGGCTCTGGGCTGTGGCACTTCGGCACCAACCCGCACGACCGCGATCGGCTGGCGGGGCTCGCGTTCGACGACCCACTCTGGCGGATGGCGAGCGAGGAGGTACTGCGGTTCTACTCGCCCGTCACGATGGCCCGTCAGGTCGTTGCCGACACCGAGATCGGTGGATGCCCGGTTCGCACCGGCGAGCAGGTGCTGCTCACGTTCCCCGCCGCCAACCGCGACCCGGCGGTGTTCGACCGGGCCGACGAGTTCGTGATCGACCGAGACATCAACCGCCACGCCGCGTTCGGACTGGGTGTGCATCGCTGCGTCGGCTCGAACCTGGCCCGCCTCGAACTGCTGGTGGCGTTGCAGGAATGGCTGTCGGCGTTCCCGAACTACGAGGTCGACCAGACCCGCGAGACCACGTGGGTCGGCGGGCAGGTTCGCGGGCCGCGCTGTGTGCCAGTACTGCTCAATCGAGGCCCATGATCGCATCGGCGACGGCGATCGTCCGCCGGGCGTTGTCGACGTGCAGGTTCTCGATCATCCGTCCGTCGACCGTGATCACACCTCGACCATCTGCCACTGCCGCCTCGAACGCTTCGATCACCCGCCGGGCGTACTCGATCTCGGCTGCATCGGGCGCCCAGACGTCGTTGGCGATGGCGACCTGCCCCGGGTGGATCAGCGTCTTGCCGTCGAAGCCGAGCTCGGCTCCCTGCTCGCACTCGCGCCGGAACCCTTCGGCGTCCTGCACGTCGTTGTAGACGCCGTCGAGGATGACCTTTCCCGACTCGCGCGCGGCGAGCAGCGCCGCCGCGAGGTGCGGCACGAGCGGTGCCCGACCGGGGACCTGCTGCGCGTGGAGCTCCTTGGCGAGGTCGTTGGTGCCCATCACGAGCG